>JACOYC010000026.1 GCA_016182015.1 Nanobdellati archaeon
ATGCCTTGTCATTTAATTGGTGACGTGCATGAAGGGCTAACTAGGTCCCCACTGTCCCTAGGAAGAACCTCGCGAAGATTTTATCCTAGTGAACGAACTAGGGAATTCCAATGGGAAACAAAGACCCCGTTGACCTTTACTGCAGACTGTTGTTGCGGTTCGGTTTTGGCTGCATAGAGTAGTCGGTACCCGTTACCAGGGCTTGCTTTCGGGCAGGCCTGAGGGAAAAGTGTAACACCGATCTACCATGGCTGAATCGCTTACCCCTAGGGGGACACCAGCAGTTGGGCAGTTTTGCTGGGGCGGCAACCCCCCGAAAAGATACAGAAAATCCGAAAGATTTTCGGATTAAGCGTCAGATGACGCGTTTTTTCTGCTTAATATCGGGGGGATCCAATGGTCAGCTCATCCGGGTTGGTAATCCGGAGTAGACGATATCGAGAAACTTGAGAAATCAAGTTTTCGATTCCGCGAAAATAGGTTTTCGCGTTATCGAGAATCCGAGAGAATTCTCGGATAACATCTCGCAAGAGATTGCTCGACGTTATAAGGCGAAAAGCTGGCCTGACACGGTTCCGAAAAGCGAGGAACAGTGACACGAAAGTGCGGCCTAGTGAACATTGATGTCCTTCTTTTTGAAGGCTCAATCCGATAGAAAAGGTACCACGGGGATAACTGAGTCGTGCCGAGTTAGAGTACACCTGCCCTTTTTCTTTTCGCGAAAAGAAAAAGTGTAAGTTGCCCAAAAAGAAAAGGCATGCGATCTACGATCGCATAATTTTTTTTGGCAATTTCGGCAGTACTTATCGACCTCGGCGCTTGCTTCTTCGATGTCGGCTTTGCCTATCCTGGGTATGTACAAGTACCCAAGGGTGCAGGGGTTAACTGATTAAAAGGCATCATGAGCTGGGTTTACAACGTCGTGAGACAGTTGGTTTAGTATCTATTGGAATTGTATGTAGTCTAAGGAGAAGGCGCTTTTAGTACGAAAGGAACGCAGCGCCCTGGCCTCTAGTGTATGGGTTGTCCGACAGGGCAGGCCCAGCAGCCACGCCAGAAACGGATAAGCTCTGAAAGCATCTAAGAGCGAAGCCGTCTTCAAAAAGAGACTGCACAGGCGCCCCTAGAAGAGGGGGTTGATAGGACCGGGGTGTACGCAGCAAGGTAACGAGCTGTTCAGCCCGCGGTTACTAAGAGCCATTCTTTAGTTAAGATGTAAATCGACTAATCTAAAACTAGCCGTAAGATTTCTACTATAGCTGATTGATTTTTTTAAATTGTTTACTTGAGAATATAATCCAAAACATTTTTAAACCTATCTAACCAGCCCTATATGAAGCCCAGTGGCAGGCCATCTGGTTTGGATGCGCCTAATTTCCTTTGTGCGATCGAAGATCGCACCGGGGGAATCAGGGTGAGCGTCCACCTGAAGGGGGCAGAGCCCCCTGCGGTTCCGGAGGAAAGTCGGTCCTCTCTGCCTTCAATGGCAAGTCCACAAGACCTCTAATCGGGTCGGCTAGGAACAGAAAACACGATTCGCGTTGATACATGATGCGCGGCGGTCGGTGAGAAAACTTAGCCTGGACGGGAGCAAGGCCAGCGAGCCGCTCAGTCGAATGCCTGCAGCTCCATCGGGCTCCCCAGATAGCCTTTGCGGCATCGTAAGATGCCGCCGGGGGAATCAGGGTGAGCGTCCACCTGAAGGGGGCAGAGCCCCCTGCGGGTCCGGGAGCAACAGAAGACCGCTTATAACTGGGCTTCAGTTAGAGTAAAAATGGCAGACAACCGAATACGTTTACCAAGCTCGGAAGGCGGGATAGTTAGGTATGCAGAGGACGAATCGCCTTCGCTGTTTATGATAAAGCCAGAGTACATACTGATAGCCGCTGCGGTAGTTGCGGTTGTTATTGTTTTGGTACAGGCGCTGAAACTGATTTAGATAGTTTTATAATATTCGTGCTCGTGATAATTTTATGGCAAAAAGAGTTTTTATTATCCATGGATGGGATGGCCACCCAGGAGAAGGATGGTTTCCCTGGTTGAAGAAGGAACTCGAGGCGAGGGATTTTAGTGTTTTTGTGCCACAGCTCCCTCAGCCAGCAGAGCCGCGAATTAAAAACTGGGTTCCAGCCCTGTCTAGGGCTGTTGGGAAGCCGGATGCGCAGACTTATTTTGTGGGCCACAGCATGGGATGCCAAACAATAGCACGCTATCTAGAGATTTTGCCGAAAGGTGTTGTGGTTGGCGGGGCAGTGTTCGTTGCGGGATTTTTTAAACGACTCACTGGTCTTGAGGATGATAAAATAGTACGCGACGTGGCCAAGGAGTGGCTTACAGCTCCGCTAGATCTAAGAAAAGTTAAGGCGCATCTAAAAAATAGCGTAGCTATATTTTCAGACAACGATCCGTATGTCCCACTAGACAATCGGGAAGAATATGTTAATATTTTGTGTTCTAAAATAATTGTAGAACATAACAAAGGTCATTTCAGCGGCAGTACTGGAACCACAGAGCTACTGGTCGCCCTAAACGAACTTCTGAAGCTCACAAAATAAAAGCCTTATAAATCCCTGTCTGGCTGATTTCTTATGACTTGGACACACACATACGAACAGATGCTGGACAAAGCCTACTCAGAGCTGCCGGCCATCAAGCGCGAGGAGAGCAGGTTTGAGATGCCAGCGCTAAAGGCAAACCTGTCTGGCAACAAGACTGTTGTCTCTAATCTGCCGCAGGTTGCGGCTGCGTTCAGAAGGCCGACTGAGCACTTACTTAAATTTATTTTAAGAGAATTGGCAACCACGGGTGACGTGAAAGGATCCGAATACCATTTTATGGGCAAGTTCCGCCCGGAGTTCTTGCAGGAAAAAATTGTTAAGTATGCTAAGGAATTCGTGCTCTGCTCTGTATGCGGCAAGCCAGATACACACTTTGTTAAGGAGCAGGCAGCTACATTTTTAGTGTGCGAGGCTTGCGGAGCAAGAAGCTCGGTAAGAACGATAAAATGATTAATCTGAGTGATAAAGTGAGAATCTGGTTCCGCGTCTATGTTTTATTTGGGCCGCGCACTATCTGGGATTTGGAAACAAAAAAAAGCGTGTATCAGCAGTTACATAATTCTTACAAGGCAGCCGGCCATGGCAAGCTGGCTTTATACTGCGCCATGAAAAGCGGAGAGGCCGCTGCGCGTATTAGCAACAGGAGCATCGACGATGTTCTTTCCAGCGGGGGTACCAGCATGCCGGAAATGGAATTGGAAAGGAACGCATAATTTTTAAATATAAAATTTGTTTCCAAATCATGCTCCCAAAACTAGTTAACTCTGTGCTGGCCAGCCGCAGGTGGCTCTGGCTCGTAATTCTCGCAAACATCGCAGGTTTTTTCTTCGGCATCTGGTTTTACTGGCAACAGCTTTCAATCACCCCAAGTTTGTTGTGGCTGTTCGTGATTGACTGCCCGCTCTATGTGTTGCTGGCCTCCGTCGTTTTGGTAGGCCATGATAAAAAGTGGAACGTTCCCAGCTGGTTTACATTTGTTGTTACAGTCGGCCTGTTCAAGTATGCAATCTGGACGTTTTACGCGCTGTTAGTTTACTGGAAATATTTTTTCTTTGATCTGGCACCGATCTGGAATTACACATACGCGCCAGCCCACGTGTTTATGTTTTTGGAAGGGTTTTTGATTTTCAAACTAGTAAAAGAATTCAAGTGGCAGTATATTGCTATTGCCGCAGCATGGTTCTGGCTGAACGATTTTATTGATTACTGGCTTGGAACTTATCCGATAGTGCCGGCCGGCCATGTTTTCGAGCTGCGGAATTTGATGATTGCAGCTAGCATTGCTGTTCCGGTTTTGATTTATGCGTGGAGAAATCATTTAAAGGCGTACATGGAGACGGCATAAAATGTATTTCAAAATACACGAATCGAAGTATGGTTTAATGGTTGCTGCCTGCGATGAAAATTTGAGCGGCAAGCACATGAAGTTCAAGAAGATAGATTTTTTTGTAAACCCCAGATTCTACGGAGATGAGCATATTGGCAAGCAGGCTCTGATAAATCTGTTGAGGACAGCCAGCTCTTGTAATCTGGTTGGCAAGGAAGCAGTGGAGTGCGGCATTGAGTCTGGCCTAGTCGAGAAGCAGAACATTATAAAAATCGGAAAAGTCCCGCACGCGCAGGGCGTCGTGATATTTCACTAAGGTGTATTTCCGCAGGTTGGGCATAAAAGGGCTTGTTTTAAATCGGTGTTAAATTTAAACTGGTAATTGCAATTGTTGCATTTATAACTAATAACGCGGCCGATGGCGCCCAGAAGCTCAAAGCCTTTGTTTGTTTGCTCTTCAAATATTTTCGCGGCCATGAAGCCCAGAATTAAGTAATTTATATAAGCTTTTCTGTCTTGGAGGAGCGATGAAATAGTTAAGCGGGCCCGCGAGGATTTTCTTTACTCACAAATCCTTAGTCGCATCTTCAGATGCGACCGGGGGATTAGAAGTGACTAAGAACGAAGGGGGCAGCGCCCCCTTGGGTCTTAGATTTGAACCCCGGTCTTAAGCTCCGCAAGCTCACATACTATCCAAGCTATACTACGGGCCCACTGAAACTTTTTAAAATCATGATTTAAAGATTTATCTATAGCCCCGTCGTCCAGCGGTCAAGGATACAAGCCTCTGGTGGCAGCCTTTCTTTCTTTGCGGAAAGAAAGGCTCCCAGGAATCCAAAGAAAGACGCGTACGCTTTCGCTACGCTCAAGCGCACAAATTCCTGCTGAAGAAAGCTTGGGACATCGGTTCGAATCCGATCGGGGCTATACTTAAAATGAGCTGGCCAGAAAGAATCAAAGACACATCGGCGTTGGGGGGAATACCACTAGGCATAGCTATTGCCATGCTTGCCCTTGCTTCAGGGCATTTGCTATTGTTCTATCAGACCGCCGGCCTGCTGGCCTTGAACTATGGAGTTGCTGCAGCCATCAGGACAGCATGGTTTGAGAAGCGGCCAGACAGCACGGAAAAAGGAAAGTCCTGGCTTAGTATGATTGACGCGTCCAGCTTCCCAAGCCTGCATGCCTCAAGAATGTTCTCGTATTTAGTTGTTTTTGGAAATTTCTTTGGTGTTTGGGCTTACGCGCTGTTGCTGGCGCTTGCGCTGTTAGTTTCTTATTTAAGGGTGAGGCTGAAGAGGCATTACTGGTGGGACGTGCTGGCCGGCGCCATAATTGGCTTGTTTGTAGGCTGGTTTGCACTGCAGTTTTCGGGCAGTATAGCCGGATTCTTGCATCTGCCAATATGAATATATATGCCCCAATCTTTATAAACAACCTGCTCGTGGCAGATTAATGGCAGGCTCGCTAATAGGTGAACAGTTTAACAAAATTCTTGCTGAAAGGACAGGCTGGCAGTCCAAAATGAAGATAGAGAACAGGCCAGAAATTACTGATATTACCAAAGGCCAGTTCGGGTTTGCGGGCGAGAAGCGCGAATTGGTTGGTATTCAGTTCAAGTTTACAACCTCGTATGGTGAAAAGGTCGGCCAGATCGTAATAGATGGTACGTTATTTTACGTCGCGCCAGACAAGGAGATGAATCAGCTCGTGGATGAGTGGAAGAAGAACAAAGAGATAAAGGACGATGCAATACGATTAGCAGTCATGAATCGCATACTGGAGCTCGCATTCCTGCAGGCAATCCCACTTTCCCACCAGGTGAAGCTGCCGCCCCCGCTCAGCATGCCAAGGGTTGAGCCGACAAAGAGCAAGGCTTAAAAGAGTTCTGCTAGGTGCGTTTTATGGAACAGATTGTTGAAACTGCTGCAGATGTCCATAAGATATATCAGCTATTGTGCAGGTATTATTCCGCTAAGGGCATGGTTTTAGCTAATGGCGGCGCTACGGGCGAGCACGACGTTCCATTACTTTACATCTGGGAATGCGCATTGGCGGTTGTTGAAAGCGCGACAGGCCTGCAAGAGAAAGGGTGGGGCTGAAAGGCCACCATATGTTTCCAGACATAGAAGATGTTATTCGGGGCTCTTACATGGCAGAGGCTGCGCGCAAGGCAAGGGAGATGAAAGCACTGAAGCGCGCCAATAAAAAAGCAAATTTAGTGTTTTCGAAGTATAAGTAATTCTCAATTCTAACTATCTCACTTCTAACTGTTTTACTATATGGTTTTCGTCGGAAAATTTGATTTTTGTGCTATTTTTTGTTAATTTTAGTTAGATTGCTTGTTTGAAATCGTAATTTGATCCCTCACTTTTTACAAAATTTCTATATAGTTTGATGTAGTTTTGTTTAATTCCGCCCGATTTTCCGGCAAAATTTGATTATTTTTGCCCTCACTTTTGACAGGGTTTTAGCGATATTTGGGTTTGGCCGCGTTAGCCGGCAGCTGCAGGTAACTTACTTTGATTTGTTTTTCAGGGTTCGCCTTTAATTTTAGCTCACTTTGGTCCATAATTTTGATTTTTTAAAATTTATGAAAAAATGCCGAAAACCCCGCGCTTCAGCGCGTGGGATAAAGGCATTTTTCCATTCCTCCAACTCGCCCTTAAAGGCGAGTTGGAGTTATTTTGCTGGAATCTTATTTAAAATGTATGAACTTTTCAAAAATTTCAGCGCGTGATTCGCAAGCTTTATATATTAGTGGTGTTTAATATGTTAAACACGTTTTCGCACTCCTGCGTATTCGTGTTTTATGCACTAAGACGTGTTTAACGTGTTTAAACACGTATTTAAGAAATAAAAATGGGGCTATTCGATGCGATTTCGGGATTGTTTAGGAAAAAAGCGCAGCAAGGCGCACAAAAATTAAATCATGCTCAAACAGCAGCAGTAGTTGAACAAAAGCCCAAGCGTTCCAGGGCAAAAAAAGCAATTCAGACCGGAGAGATCAGCCTGGGCGAGTGGAAGGCAGAGATGGATAAACTGCAAAACCACCCGCTCACCCAGGCCAAAATAATTAACGGACAGCTGTTAAACGCGATTTATTCAATTTTAGAGCAGATTAGCACAAAGATAGATTCCCTTTCAGTTCGACTTGAAAAAATAGAGTCTATGCGAGTCGATTCACACGTTAAGCACGATAAAAAAAACCAGGCCCTGCGCGAATTTGAGGCAGGCCTTTCCAGCCAGGAGCGCAAGATTTTAGAGCTGATTAAGAAAAAAAAGGCAAAGCAGGCCAGCGATGTCGCGGACGCGCTAGACATATCCCGCTCAAACGCAAGCCTGAAAATGAACAAACTGTTTGACATGGGCATGCTCGACAAAGAAAAAGAAGGAAAAGACACGCTTTATAGGATTAAATAGTTTAATTTGAAATTAAATATTTTGTTTAGCTTATATGATTAAAATTTTCGATTTAAAATTAAAAGTTTGAGTTAAGGGAAGCTTTTTATTTGCCAAGTGTTTTGATTAAATGGTGTGTTATGTTTGAGAGAATTGGCGTGATGAGCCAGTTGCGGGAAAAACTCGCGAATCTGGGCGAAAGGGAGCGGGTGCTAGAGCCAGATGTGTTTTTTAGCCCACTCGTAACAATTCGGGATCACGCTCACTTTGGCCAGCTTGTCCACCGGCTTGCAGCTTACCATAAATTGCTAATAAGTACTGCGGACGAGCGCGACTGGACTGCCCTGCCGCTAATTCAGTCTGAGCTTGAAGGCTTTCGGGCGGAGATAGAAAGAGAGGCAAGCCATGCAAAGCCTACAGTGAAGGAACATTTTCGGGTGCTTTTGCAGGAAGTTGGGGAGCTGATTCAGAGGGCTGGCAGAATTTAGGCGCTATAAACTGTTTAAGTTTAAATTAAAAGAAGTAATCTATTTTTTCTTAATGGAAAAATCCTATTTTTCTATAGTATTATGTGCCTTTTTTGAATTTCCACTGGTTTAGCTTCAAAAAGTGCGTGTAATGTATACTATACGTAATTCGAAGCCACTTCTCTGGAAATTGGCAAAAGCAGGCCTCGAAGCTTAACGCTCGGGCTTCGTTTAACTCCATAGGGCTGACCAGACAGTAACTTGCTTCGCAAGTTCCTGTAACAAGAGTTAAACAAAATTTTTCTGGGCAGATACTTTAAAGGATGGGTGGGGGATGATGTGGGGGGGTGGGGGGGGCGGGCGGTTACATCAAGTATAAATATATTAATAAAACTATGAGCTGGGCGCGGCGTTATTTTTCATTTGCGATAAATAATACCATTGCAAAGCAAGACCTATAGTAGCGACATACGCCAAAGTTAACACTGTCGGCCCCAAATATTCGTAAAATGGATCCAGTACCAAGTTTTTGGAACTCACACCATATAAAGCGGTTAGGATTAACGAATTGCTAATAGAGAAATAAGTAATAGTCTTCGTATTTTTCAATCGTCTTTCAAGAGATTTTTGCTTGTCGGTGGGCTGACAAAATACTTGCTTTAATATATTTTCGAGTACCATTTTACCTCTTTCAAAATATTCTTTTCAAATAAATTATTTGATTTTGTAAAATTAGCAGATAATTTTCTAAGTTTCGACAGCACAAGAAATTCTCCATCAGTAATTTTATTATTTTTAATAGTTTTAAGTGCAAGTTCGATTTGCGCCTTTGAAACTTTAAAAGTTTTTAGTTTTGCTAAAATTAGTTTTGTTGGTACTTTATTTTGCCTGAGCAACTCTCTGACTTTTGAGATGGTTTTTAAATTGAATATGCCACTTTTTTTCACACGTTTTTCAGCATTATTCACATAATGTGTTATTTTAGCCAAAATTGATTTATTTTCTTTTAATAATTTTTTAAAATGTGCCATTTGTCTTGTAATTGCCACTTTATCCTTTTTATTATGTGCACTATAAAGTCTATCTCTGCTAATCATCATAGTATTTGCCATAGTAAAAAATCTTTTAATATTAGCTTTTAGCGTGTGCACTTTATGCGGAATTTTAATTAACTGTTTGTAGTTCTTATCAAATTGTGGCGGATCATCCATTTTACGCAGGTTTTTATCTTTTTCGGCCTTTGGAAGTTCGGTAAGTTTTCCAAGCAATCCTAAAATTGCACTAGCAATGCCTGCCGATGTTGCTGCCGCACCGACAAGACCTAATTCTTCTGCCAATACGGGCCACGCTAAAATAACTACAACTACGGCAGCAATAACTGCCGCAACGAGAAAACCGCCCTCCGCAATTAAAAATAAATTATACCAAAATAATGCATCTAGTTTTTCTTTGTTAACTTTTACTATTATGCTGCCCAAATTAAAATTATTATTAAAAATATTATTTCCATAACTTGCGTCAACTAAAACTGAATAATTGTATGCCTTTTCTGTTTTGTCAGGCGAAGCTACTGTAAGCCAATCGCGTTTATACCAAGCCCAATTAGTTTTTACTGGATTAAATGTGAGAGTTAACGACGTATTATCCTTACTTATTCGGCACATAACATCGTCTGCAATATTTGGTATTTTTAGGCTCTTACCGTTTTCCAATAAAGTCGCTCGGATTTTATCAGTCATTCCTTTTGTAATAGCAAGCTTTACTGTAAATGTATAATTAGTATTTATATCGACCGTAATTTTTCCATCTTTTGCCAGCTGTTTAACTACCTCTACTAAATTATCATCCTTCCTAGTAAACTTAACTTCAGTCGAATCAACATCAAGCTCAATATCAAAATTTGGTTCGAGCCCAAAATTTTTACTCATATCTTTTCCAACTTTTGTATTTATTATATCCGAAAAATCATTATAATTCTTTGCAGAAACTATGACTGTGTAATCCCTGCCACCAGTTAATTTTGTTTCGTAATGCCCGTTCTCATCTGTATTTGTTTCTGTTTCTTTCTGGCCTTTGAGAACTTGAAACACAAGTTTTGCATTTGCAATTCCTTGCTTGCACACAGCATCATTCACAAAACCAGAGATTGTAATTTTTATCGGCACTGGCGACTTCGGTGGAATCGGTGGTTTTGTGCCTCCGCCGCGCCCACCCTTTGGCGGATTGCCAACAGTTAATTCGGCAATTTTATTTCCATTTAAATCGTATAAAGTTGCAGTGTCGCCCGGATTGTTCCAAATCGGCGCATGCCGATTTTGATAAATATTTTTCGCATCGTTGTCACCAACGCCGCTCCAGATTTTTACAGCTGCGCCCGGTTGCAGGAAAAAATCTTTTAAAAAAGTAAACTCGTGCCTCTTTTGGTTTGTAAGAGTTGTATCAATTATGTGCCAGTCTTTGAGATTTATTTTTACTGAATCATCATTTCTTAGTCTAACGTAGTCTTGAAGAAGGTTGATTTCTGAAATTATGATTTTAATCATACGAGTTTTATATATTTATATATTTAAAAGGATTTCTGCCGTCCGCATCCCTTGCCCCACAGTCCACCCATGCTCACATCTAAAACTGGCCCAGAAAAACTACGCCCGTCGCTACTTCTTCGGTGGCTTTGAACTCTTCGGGAACTTTTGCTTCGCAAAAGACGTTGCACTTTCCCTCGGTCTCGCTGCGCTCGACACACGTAACACCGATTAAGCGGTTCCACTCGCTTGCAGCTCGTTCCACCCAACTTTATTTGATTTCCGCTCGCCTTTATGAAATTTATGCGCTCGACTTCATTCAAAAAAAGTCCGAGTGTTCACTTCGTTCACCTCGGGGCTGGCGCCTCGCTTAATCGGATGTTATACGACATTTGCCTACGCGCGCCTAAGAATAAGATGACATCACTTTCTTTGTGTAATCTTTGCCCTTTGCTGTAATTGTTGTATTGCAGGTATAATATCTAGCAAATGATTTTCCCGGTTTGTATGCAATTTTAACAATTACTTTATCTATATCATTGAGACTAATTTTGAATTTATCAATTTCTGAAAGAAACCATTTTTTGTATTGTGCTATCGTATCTTTTACAGTTTTACTCATTAAATCTTCTGGCTTTATGGTTTCTTTCAAGAGGTCTATTTCGAACAACTTTGTTTTTTCAACTGGCAAAGATTCCATGTGTTTAAGAAAGTGAAGATTGGTTACACTAACAAAACTATCTGCTAAATTATTTGCAATTCCTAGCAAGTTATTTAATTTGCCCATTATATCTTATTAATTAGTGTAACTTTATAATATTTACGGCGCGCTTCGGCAAACGCTTCGAAACCTTCGGTTTCTCGTGCCGTTGCACTCTCGGACTTTGTCCTAGCATCGTATAACAGCGATTAAGCGGTTCACTTCGTTGCACTCGGCTTCACCCAACTTCCTTTTTACAACTCATCCAGCCGGCACAAGTTGCAAGCCCGTCCCGATTGTGTTTTGCACCAGCGAAAGTCTTATATATTTTAATGCCTTATTATTTATCATGAAAAGATTTACGCTGGTTTTGGCAGGCATATTGGTGTTGTCTATATTTGGCGTGTCTGTAGCGCTGGCAAGTGTTTCTATTCCGCCAAATGAGCCGCAAAATAATCCGCCTGGAAAAGTGATATCTGATGAAGAACGGATTGCAAATGCGGTAGCACGCGATGCGCGCGAGGTTCTGGAACAGCAACTAGAGCGCTGCAATTCCCTCCTTGCAAGTGAAAGAAGTGGTAGTGCGTACCTGCGGTGCAGAGAAGAAGCGTTTAATGCCTTTCAGGACATCATGAGCTCCCTTGTCAATGCCAGGACTCCACCACTCAAACTTCCTAACGGCGGCTCGCCAGGGCAAGACAAATAATTATCTGATTCGCGAGACAAACCCTGTTTTTCGCGCCCAGAGGTTATAACATAAATATGGAGAGAGAAACTATATTCCGATGCTTCGTAATTCTAATCACTTCTCTGGCAGCCTTTTTATTTACGGCAGTTCCGGTGATTGCGCCAATAGATGCGATAGTCACGAGAATCAGTCAGACCGAGGGTGCACTGGTCATAGAGGACCTCATTGGTAAAGGGTTAGATGCGGCCGCGCGCGAGGGCAATGCACCATTTGAAATAGAGTTAGCGATATCTTACATAACTGCTGATAACATTCAGGTTTCAGTTAATGAGACTGTTTCTGTCAGGGACACTAAGATAATTGACACCAAGGGCGGCATGGTGAGAAGCGAGATAACAATTACCCGCGGCGAGCCCTTCCCACCGCCTGCATCTGATATTGGCGTAAATTTAAGAGTTGTCAGCAGGACTTCAGGCAAGAGCATTATTCTGGCTGAGAGCCAATCAACCTGCAGCCCTATTACTTTTAGCTGCACGCAGACGGCCATGAGAAAAATCGGCAGCCCGGGAGATTATTTCCCGATTAAGCTGGAGATTGACGGCGTTGTGGTCGGTAGCTTCAAAGAAATTTCCGGATTGGAATCAGAAACTGAAATTATCGAATATCAAGATGGTGATGATGTGATTATCAGAAAGCTTCGTGGGAGAGTTAACTATTCAAGCATAGCCCTTGAGAGGGGCTTTATCAATGATCCTGCTTTTATTGACTGGGTGAAGGAAGTGATGAAAGGATGCCAGCAGGCCAATGATGACGCAAAAAAAGAACCAGCGGAGAAGAAGGCTGATGATCCAAAAAAAGCAAAGATAGTGAACAAAGATACTGGAGAAGAGCTGAGAGAAGCTGGCCCGCCCATAGGGCATGTTGATCATGGAAAAGGATCAATAAAGGATCGCGGCGGATACATTACTATTTGTGACCCGGAATCAATTCCTGATGCGCTGGAAAGAAAATCCGGCTCAATAATTGTCCTGGACCGTGCAGGACAAGAAGCAATGCGATACAATCTTTATGGCGCAGTGCCAATTTCATGGAAAGGGCCTGCCCTTGACACCAAAGGTGATACCCATACAGTAGAAGAGCTTGTGCTTGCTGTGGAAAAAATAGAAGTTAGAAAAACTGTAGCAGAGGCCATCCCGATTATATTTAATTTTGCTGATGGAGATGTTAAAGCTGAGGTCAATCCAGAAAGCATTCAAATAATATTTGACCCGAATGAGAACGCGCCAGCAAAAGCAAAGCCCTGGAAGCACCACAGCACACAAGGCCTTGACAGCCCCACGTTTGAGTTCACTTCGGGCGAGCCTTACAGGTTGGAAATGGAACTTTTTTTTGATAGGTATGAAGAGGGAAAAAGCGTGCGCGAGTGGACTGACCAAGTAGAAAAGCTGGCGTTGGTTGATACGGAGAAGCATCGCCCTCCAACAATTCTTCTCACTTTTAGAAACCTCGCATACGAAGGTGTTCTTGAAAGCGCCCAAACCAGATTCACACTCTTCTTAGATGACGGCACGCCAGCCAGGGCGGTAATGAGCACGGTCTGGAAAGAATTTTCTCTGGATAAGAAAAGCTCGATAGATAAAGATAACTTGCCGCCTTCTGCGCCATGCAGATTTTATAGTTGGTGCTGGGAAAAAGCATCTGGCGGAAGTTGTTGCAAGACAGTTGCGGTCTGTGATACCGGGACGAGTTCAGTAACACATTGTACTGGCCTTGGAGGTTCTGTTTAGGGTAAAGAACTAAACAGAATCGCTGCGGCACAACAGTGAGTACGCCCGTTTATTCTTCTCCTTAACATCTCTTAAAATACTTCTTTTTATAAATCATCTATCCTGTCCCTAACAGTTTTCTGCCGTATCAAAAAGCTTAAATGTATGCGGCGCCCTAAATTGACATGAAAAGATTTGTGCCGATTTTGGTCAGCATCCTTGTGTTGTTTGTTTTAGTGGTCAGTTCTGCTAGTGCGGGTAACTTGGCGAAGCTCACAATAACACCCGAGAAAGGAGAGGCCATACCTGCCCTTGTAGATGTCGCAAGCGTACTAGTTCTTTTTGACCCTCCGGGAAGTTCACACAATCAGAAAGAGGCCCTGATAGCAGAAGCGGCGCCTTGGAAGCACCACGATATTCAAGGCTTAGATGCGCCGACGCTCGAGTTTACAAGTGGAGAGCCATATCGGCTCCAGATGGATTTGTTTTTTGATCGTTATGAAGAAGGAAAGAGTGTAAGAGAGTACACAGACAAAATAGAAAAACTTACTGTTACGCTAGATGGTGACCCTCTTAAAGAAGAGCTCGTACATCAAGAATTACATAGGCCGCCAACGATATTGCTCACATGGGGCACGGGACTATTTACTGCGGTCATTGAAAGCTGCGATCCGCCACGGTTCACGCGTTTTCTTGACGATGCAGCTACTGCAAAGGCAGCAACTAGTGGAACGCCCGTGAGCGCGGTGATGACTTGTGTTTTTACGGACTTCTTGCCGGCGGATAGTGGAAAGAATGATGGTGCCCATAAACGCCCAGGTCCTGCCTGATAGATAATTCTTTTAAAGATGTTAAAAATAAGAAAATAATTTCGGTTGGAGTTTTGTTTTTAGCTTTTGTTTCGGCGGCTAGTGTCGCGAGCATGGCATAATTTTACAAATCATCCAACGGGCTTCTCACCTTTTTCAGCTCCGCGGTTGAAACCTTTGTGTAAATTTGAGTGGTTGAGAGGTCAGCATGCCCCAATAATTCCTGAATTTTCCTAATATCAACACCAGCCTCCAGCAAATGCGTGGCGAACGAGTGGCGCAGCATGTGCGGGTGCACGTGCTTTGAGATATCTGCCTTGACAGCAAGCTCCGCCAAGACTTTCTGTACCGTTCTTTTTGACAGATGCCCGTCTCGCCCCGTAAACACAAAGCCCTTTCGCTCCTTGAGGAATTTAGTCAGGTCTTTGGAAACCTTTTCAGATAAAATCATCAGCCTGTCCTTTGCGCCTTTTCCGCGGCGCACCCAGCCAACTTTATCAGCAATTTCTAAATCCTCAGTTTTCAAATTAATTAATTCCGACAATCGCAGGCCAGACGAATACAGCAGCTCGATCATCAATTTATGCTTGAAATTTTTTGCAGCGCCCAATAATCTTTTTATTTCGTCTTTTGTCAGGACAATCGGCACAGATTTTGCGCGCTTCGGCGTTTTCACGTCGATGAACTTGCGCTGCAAAACTTCCTGAAAGTAAAACACCAGCGCCGCCTTTGCCAGCGCAACCGAGGCTGGTTCAAGATTTTTCTCAGCAATCAAATACGCAAGAAAGGATTTTACATCATCATTATTTATTGCAGCAGCATCTTTCTTTATGAAATCAAAAAACTTCTGCACGTGAAAGCAGTAGCTCTTCACAGTGTTCTCAGAGAATCCGCGCAGTTTTAACTCGGTGGCCAGCCTGTTTAGCATATTCATATTAAAACAGATATCTTTATATATTTTACATACCTGAGCTTATTGGTGTTAAAATGTTACACAAATTACTTCAGCTGCTGGACAAAATAAAGCCGGCCCGCACAGCGTGGGCGCACTGCGATATTCCCTGCGGAATTTACGACCCACACCTGGCGCAGATGGCAGTGAATACTGTGATAAGGATGGATGCGCTGATAGCAGAAGTGAAGCAGGTTCTTCCCACAGATGCCGACACGCGGAACAAAATGATACGTTATGTTGTTGTAAAAGAACAGCACGCAGAAATTGTAAAACACGAGCTGCGGATTTTATGGGCAGATTATTTCAAGCCGGAACATCTGCAAAAGTTCCCGGGACTGCACGACTTGTTTTGGAATGCGATGAAGACTGCCTCAAAGGCAAAGCAAAGTGCAAACCCTGCGGATGCAGAGGCGCTTTTAGAAGCGGTAAATAAAATCGCAGAAATCTTTTGGAAAACAAAAGACGTCAAGGCAGCAAGGGTGAAGGCGCCTTATCCAACGGGAAAAGATGTGGTTTGGCCAAAAATATAGAAATATTTATAAATACTTTAAAATATCTAATATAAAATGAAAAAAATATTGCTGACACTTGATGATGGGTTGTATAAAAAAGCCTGGCTGGCCAGCAGGCGGGGCGGCTATCTGGCTGTACAAGAGCTCATCAGAGACGTGCTGCGCGAGAGATTCGAGAAAAATCCAATAGAAAAATTCGGCGAAAGGCTGGAGAGGAAGATTAAAAGGATTGTTTGAGATGTTTCCAATCACTCGCTTCAAAGTCGCAGATAAAAGCATGCTCCCCAACTTCAAAGAGGGCGATTATGCGCTAGTTTCAAAAATATATTTTTCCTTAAAGGCTGGCGATGTAATTGTTTTTGAAAAAAATAATGTGGCGATGATTAAGAGAATAGAAAAAGTTGAAGATGGAAAATATTTTGTCGAGGGCGACAATAAGCCGGAAAGCGAGGACAGCAGGCAATTCGGGCCGGTCGGCAGAAAACATGTTGTCGGGAAAGTTTTTGCTAGAATTTAAAAAATAGAAAAACAAAAATAATAACAAAAGCTAAAGAACAACTCGTTTACCTCATCATTTTCGGTCCATACATGCCAACTAACAATGCAACAACGCCAGCTATTACCCAATTCCACGGGCCGCCAGCTTGCCATGCGTAGTTCAGCAGGCCAAGTAATATAAAGCCAACGCCTACAGACCAAACTGCTCCTTCTGCCATTTGTTACCTCCCCTGAAATATAAGCGATGCTGGCATTATAAATGTTTTTGTTGTATAGTCATAATTAGCGATGCCGGCAAGGGGCATTTGCATGGTAAGAGCAACGCTTAAAAGATTTTCTGTTAGTTTGTTTGTGGGGTGTGAATTGGCATTTGAAAATGGAAAAAAGGCAGAGTTAGCGCTCGAATCAGGTGCGGTGTTTATCGGCGAGGGCTTTGGCGCGGATGCTTCTGTTTCCGGTGAGGTTGTGTTTAACACGGGCATGGCCGGCTACCCGCAGAGTCTTACAGATCCATCATACAAAGGGCAGATTTTGGTTTTAACCTATCCATTAATTGGCAACTATGGCGTTTCTGAAAGTCCGCTGGAATCTGAGAGAATACAGATTTCTGGCTTGGTTGTTTCAGAGCACTGCGAAAAATACAGCCACTGGTCAGCTAAATTTTCGCTCGGGCAGTGGCTCAAGGCCAGCGGCGTGCCCGCAATTTCTGGCGTTGATACGCGTGCGCTGACAAAAGAACTGCGCGAACACGGTACAATGCTTGGCAAGCTAGCTGTTGATGGCGCAGATGTTAAATTTTCTGATCCCAACAAAAGGAATCTGGTTGCAGAGGTTTCTGCGAAACAGCCGCTTTTGTACGAGAGCTCTTTTGAAAAACCAGTACTGATAGACAGGCTTTCAGCAAAAACATACCACAGGTCTAAAAAGCTTACTGCTGTTTTGGTCGACTGCGGCGCAAAAAATAGTATCGTCCGAAGCCTGCTTGCCAGGAATGTTCGAGTGATAAAAGTTCCGTGGGACTATGATTTTTTCAGCCTTAAGTTTGATTTTGCAGTCCTGTCAAACGGGCCCGGCGACCCAAAGCTTTGCGCTGAAACAATAAAAAATGTCAGGCGGCTTTTGGATGAACAAGTACCAACATTGGGCGTATGCCTTGGAAACCAGATTTTGGCGCTTGCGGCCGGCGGGAATACATACAAAATGAAATACGGACACCGCAGCCAGAATCAGCCGTGCACGCTGGCCAGCACGAAGAGGTGCATAATAACCAGCCAGAATCATGGGTTTGCAGTTGATGCAGGTTCGCTGCCAAGCGAATGGCTGGAGTGGTTCAACAACGAAAACGACAACACGAATGAAGGCATAATTCACGAGTCTGGAATTTTCAGGGCGGTGCAGTTCCACCCGGAAGCCGCTCCTGGCCCGAGAGATGCAAATTATATATTTGATGAATTTTTAAGTTTTATTAATCTTCGAGGAAAATGAAGCACAATCTGAAATCTATTTTGATTCTTGGCTCAGGAGGGCTGCGGATAGGGCAGGCAGGCGAGTTTGACTACTCCGGCTCGCAGGCAATCAAGGCGCTGAAGGAGGAAGGTATAAGAGTTATTTTGATTAATCCAAACGTTGCTACATATCAAACGTCAGAAAATCTTGCTGACACAATTTATTTTCTGCCAATTACACCGCATTTTATTGAAAAAATAATAGAAAAAGAAAAGCCGGACGGGATTCTGCTTGGCTTTGGCGGCCAGACTGCATTAAACTGCGGAATAGATTTATTTAAATCCGGCGTCTTGGAGAAAAACAATGTTCTGATTCTTGGGACACAGATAAACTCAATAATTAAGACAGAAGATAAGGGCATGTTTGCGGCCGAGTTGATAGGAATAGGAATCCGCGTGCCCGAGAGCAGGCCAGCAACATCGCTTCCGGGCGCGGTAAAGGCGGCCGAAGAGATTGGCTATCCAGTCATTATACGTTCAGGCTATAGCTTGGGCGGCCAGGGAGCCAGCATAGTTAACAATCAAAAAGAGATGGAGTCGGCGGCGGGCATAGCACTCGCGCAGGCACCGCAGATACTTGTCGAGGAATGCCTTTACGGCTGGAAGGAAGTAGAATATGAAGTTGTCCGCGATAAATTTGACAATTGCATAGCTGTGTGCAACATGGAAAATCTCGACCCGCTTGGAATACACACTGGGGAGAGCATAGTTGTGGCGCCCTCGCAAACACTGACAGATAAAAACTATCATGACCTGCGGGATCTATCATTAAAAGTAATCCGGCATTTCAAAATAGTCGGCGAGTGCAATATACAGTTTGCGCTCGACCCAAACAGCGATGATTACAGAGTTATCGAAGTAAATGCCAGGCTTTCGAGGTCGTCAGCGCTGGCCTCCAAAGCTACAGGCTACCCACTCGCGTTTGTGGCTGCAAAGCTTGCGCTCGGCTACTCGCTTACTGAACTCAGAAACAAAATAACAAAAGTTACTAGCATGTGTTTTGAGCCGGCCCTTGATTATGTCGTGCTGAAAATGCCGCGCTGGGATTTTCAGAAATTTGATGGTTGTGCCAGAGAGATCGGTCCAGAGATGAAAAGCGTCGGCGAGGTCATGGCCATAGGCAGAAAATTTGAAGAGGCGCTGCAAAAGGCGGTAAGAATGCTTGAAATTGGTTTTGAGAGTGTTACCGATAAAATTAAAATTGATAATTTGGATGAAGAACTAAGCAGCCCGACTGATAAGAGGATTTTTGCAGTTGCGCAGGCCATTCGCGAAGGCTACTCTGTCGAGCGGCTTTACTCGATGACATTCATAGACAAGTTTTTTCTGGAAAAGATAAAAAACACAGTGATGCTTGACGAAGAGATTAAGAAATATGATATTGAGTCTGTTCCAGTATTTTTGTTGCGCAGGGCAAAACAGTTTGGATTTTCAGATGTGCATTTGGCAAAATGCCTTAAAGCTGAGCCAGAAAAAATAAGAGAAAAAAGAAAGCAGCTTGGAATAACGCCAGTTGTAAAGCAGATAGATACGCTGGCCGGCGAGTTCCCGGCAAAAACGAATTATCTTTATTTTACGTACAATGGCATAACTGATGATATAACTTTTGAAGCCAGAAAAAAAATTGCAGTTATAGGTTCCGGCCCGTATAGAATTGGCTCTTCAGTTGAGTTTGACTGGTGCTGCGTTAGCTGTGCGGTTGCCGCAAAAAAACTTGGCTATGAAACCATAATGGTTAACTGCAATCCTGAGACCGTATCAACTGATTATGATATGTGCGACAGGCTTTATTTCGAGGAGTTAAGTTTTGAGCGCATTCTTGATATAAACGAGAAGGAGAAGCCATTTGGTTTTGTTGTTTCGATGGGCGGGCAGACACCGAACAACCTCGCCATAAAAATCCATAAGTGCGGCATAAAAATAATAGGGACACAACCGAATGACATTGATCGGGCGGAGGACAGGCATAAATTTTCCATGCTCCTTGACGAGCTTGGAGTGAAACAGCCGCAGTGGAAGGAGTTAACATCGTTTGAAGATGCAAAAAATTTTTCAGAGACCGTTGGCTATCCTGTCTTAGTAAGGCCGTCTTACGTTTTGTCTGGCTCGGCAATGCGAATTGCAAATAATGAAAATGAGCTTAAGGAGCATCTTGGCAAAGCCGCCGGCGTTTCAAAAGAGCACCCAGTTGTTATCACAAAATTTATTTCCGGCGCAAAGGAGATAGAGCTTGATGCCGTTGCCAGCAATGGCGAGATAATTGCCCACGCAATTTCAGAGCACGTTGAAGATGCAGGCACGCACTCGGGTGATGCAACAATAGTTTTTCCGGTGCAGACACTCAAGAAAGAGAACGAAAATTTAATTTTTGAAACTGGCAGAAAAATTTCCTCCGCGCTTAACATAACCGGACCGTTCAACATACAGTTTATTTGTAATCAGGAGCTTATGGTAATCGAATGTAATTTGCGCGCATCGCGCTCGTTCCCATTTGTTTCAAAAATAATGAAGCTTAACTTAATCGGCCTGTCGACAGAAGCAATGCTTGGCCAGCCTTCAAAGCCGGAAATCAGGCGCACGGATTATATTGGCGTTAAAACTCCCGTTTTTTCGTTCTCACGACTGAAAAATGCGAGTCCAGTACTCGGAGTGGAAATGAAATCTACTGGTGAGGTTGCTTCAATTGGCAAAAATCTCAAGGAGGCATTTCTTAAATCTTATCTATCTGCAGGAGCAAAATTACCTGAGCGCGGAATTTTGATAGATGCTGGCCTGGATGATATCAAGCAGTTTGCGTGGGACATAGAAGCGCTGGGCCTGATGGGCCTGGAAATTTATGCAACTGAGGAAGCCCATATCGCCTTGAAAAGCGCAGGCATTAAAACAAAATTACTAGTTAGCACCGGCAATCCGGAGTCGGAGGCGGAGAGAAAAATTTTTTCTGGCCATGTGGACTTTATTATCTCTACAAAAGGCGGCAGCAAATATATAAAAAGATGTGCGGCGGATTTTTCACTGCCGCTCATTTGCGATGCAAATACAGCAAAACTTTTTATGAAGTCTCTGTCTTCCCAAAAATTCAATGAATTGGATATTGCAAGCTGGCATAATAATTATTAATCTGCCGGCTTTAACGCGAACAGCCAATGTCTTTCGCCTTCAAGCCTGTCACGCCAGATTTTACCGAAGTGTTTCAGCCAATAAGCTTTTTTGCCATACCAAGGATCTAACAAATAGATATAATTTTTAGTAACGTTGCTTACTACTGCGGTGTGTGTTATTTCTTCATATTCCAGGAAGTAGCTAATTATTATAACGAAGCCTTTTTTTAGCAAATTTTTAATGTCAGAAATTTTTGCATTTCGCAGGGAAACATAATTAAGCTTGAATCTTTCAGCCACTTTTGGAAACGCGCGGCACAGCACGCCAATTTTTGAGTTGGCTCTCATTAGTTTTGCCACCTGCGTTTCGTTCCTTTCGATGCCGCAGGCCTCAAGAGCCATGCGCATGCAGGCCGGCCCGCAGGTCCACTTTGTCTGTTGCTTGTGCAGGCAGATTTTCATTATCTAGCGGCAGACGCCGGGTTTAAAAGCTTTATTATATTATATATATTTATATATTTTTATATACGCTATTTTTAATAATGCCGAGCATCTAAATTTTAAATGCTCAGCATATATGTTTTGGTCGAGGCGCTTTTGTTTATCCTGCCGGCATACTTGGCGAACATAGCGCCGGTTTTTTTCCATAAGATTTTTAGTGGGTATAATTTTCCAATTGATTTTGGCAGGAATTTTTTTGACGGGAAGAGAATTTTTGGCGATGGAAAGACTTGGAACGGGCTGATTTTAGGAACGATGATTGGCGGTTTAGTCGGTTATTTAGAAGGAAATGTTAATATCGGTTTAGTTTTGGGTTTCGGCGCCCTGTTTGGCGATTTGGTAAAGAGCTTCTTCAAGCGCAGAATCGGAAAAGTGAGGGGTGCCTCGTGGTTCCCGTTTGACCAGATTGATTTTATCTTAGGCGCATTTTTGTTTTATTATTTATTTTTCAGACAGTTTGTTTTAACACATTTTTTTATTTTGCTAATTTTAACGCCAATTTTACATTTAGCCACAAACTGGCTTGGCTTTAAGCTGAAACTGAAAAAAGAGCCATGGTAATTACTTTACTGGCAAATTCTTAATATCCTTCCAAATCGTAAAAAATCTCTGCAGGAAAGACAAGGTGGACAGGACAAGCACTAAAATTAATGCGTAGTAAATCACGATTATTCCGTAAAATCCTGCTATTGCGCCCGCCGCAGCAAGCACGGCAATCCTGTCAGAGCGGGAGAGCCAGCCAGCGTATAATCTTTTGCCGGTTAGGGCCTGCGCCTGCGTTCCCAGATATGAAACTAGCAAGACGAGAATGGTTGCGGGCCAGCCGAGCCAGACAGGAATCTGCGGCAGGAGCGCAACGCCCGCGAACATCAAAACATCAGCAACTCTGTCAAATGTGTGATCAAGGAAGTCGCCAAACATAGACGTGAAACCAAACTTCTTTGCAATCTCACCATCGAGCACATCAAAAAAGCCGTTTAGCAAGACGAAAATTCCGGCGAGCAAAAATTTCTGGCTGTAGAAAAGATAGCCTGCGCCTGCGGCAAAAATAAGCGCGATGACGCTTACGTATGACGGATTCGTTTTAAAAACGAAGGGCCTGAAAATTCGTTCTCTTAGAATTGGCATTCTTTTGTGTAATTCTTCCAGCATGGAAACTTTAATAAACACAAACTTATAATGCTTTTTGCTAATTTCCTTTCGCGGAGATAAAAATGAAGAGGACACTTAAAGATTTACCGCTACAGGAAATTACCTTGCGGAAGTACGAAGAGCCAAGCAAGAATCTCGACAAGAGAGAGCTGTCCCGCAGGTTTTTGCTTTCTATCGGTTTGCTGAATCCAGGCGAGTCGCGGGATGTGATTGTGGATATTTTTACAGAACTTCTGAAGGCACGCGGGCAGAAGAAGCATTTGCAGGCAGACGATGTTGTTGGCCTGCTCAAGGGCAAGGCCGGCGCGTCTGTTCCTAATGTGCGGAGGCAGCTGCGCAGGCTGAAGGAGCTGAAGTTTGTCGAGCAGTCTGCTGATGGCTATAGAATCTCAGAATTTGGTGATGTTTCTAGAATTGTAGACAACTTTTTGGACAGCTTCCTTGTCAGGCCGGCACTTGAAAGGCTGAAGCAGTATGCGGCTGAGGTGGATAAGGTTTAAACTTCAGTTTATGAACTATGCAATAAGTTTATAAGTGTCCAGTTTATCTAAAAGTTTATGGCAAACGAGCTTGTTCAACTTGATGGGTCGGATTTATCTGCAACGTTCAAAGGTACCACAAAGATTTCTGCTCTTACTGCAGAGGGATTTGATACTAGCAAGATTTCTAAGTCCGTAAAAGGTGCAGATGCTTTGGCTATGTGGATTTCCGGCGATAAAAGTATGGTATTGGACGATTGCAAAGCAGTTGTAGAAACACTTGCAAGTTGCGTTGATAAAAAAGCTAATGTCGTTTGGTCTGCTAGCCTAAGCGGAAAGAAGCACATTGTTGTGCTGGCCGGCTGGCGAACGAGATAAAATTATACCACCGCATTTGAAATTTCAAATTCTCTGAGTCCTGCTAAATCTTTTTTTGTTAGCCGAACTTGTGCATTCATACTTTCATGTGGGCTCTTACTTTTTAATTCCACTAGCATGACCTTCCAACGGGATAAATTCAGATATTCAATAAGTCTTTTTGTATTTACTACGAAAATATTTGTCATTTTTCCTTTATCTTTATTATAAAATAAAAACATGGTAAAATTATTATTAAGTTTTTCTAAATTCTCTACATACCTGCATAAATCTAACCAAACATGATTTTTACCTTTTTTAAGTTCTAAAAATAATCTATCCTTCCAAATACAATCGTAATGTTGCTGCTTGTCTAATTTTGCTCCGATTTTATCCGCAACATATTTTTCATATCCATTTTTCAATAGTTCTGCACTATAAAGATTTTGAAAAATATTATTCAGTTTTAATCGAAATTCTTCAATTAGTTTTTTATCTTCACCTAATTCTACCACATATCCCACAGAGTTAAAAGTTTTAAAAGGCTTTCTAGTGCGTCACTATCCACGTAATTATCGCCAGAGCGACCAGGACTTCTGAAAATTTTCCCGTTCTAACGGGCCCGCAGATTGTCAGGCCGAGCGGGTAGAACGGCTTGATTCCATTTACGGTTATCGCATCTCCTAAAAGATGGGCAGCATAACCGACGAGAAAGCCCATCAGCACGAAATTATTTATCGCGAGGTATTTTGAAACAACAAACTGAAACAGCGCATACAGAATCAAAATCATCCAGGCAGAGTGGAAAAATCCCCTGTGCTTGAAAATCTTTTGTATTAGCTTTGAAACAAACCCTGCGCGCTGGCCAATCGTGCTGTGCGCCTCGTCAATGTCCGGCAGCAGCACCCCAAAAATCAAGGCGAGCGAAAACAAGATCTGTAAAACTATGTTATGGTTTGGGAAGTAGTGGAAATAAACCGAGCCTGCCAGTATGCCTAACAAGATGTGTGTGTTGGAACGCATTTAAATAAAAATAATTCGGAGAATAAAAGCCTTCTCGTGCAACCGCTTGTGTTTTATTGTGCGCGATTAAGCAATTGGGCCTCGGGTCTCCACTTGCCCCGCTCGTCACGATAATACCAAACACCACTGACAGTGTCACGCCTCCAGTCACGTGGCATATAGGTCTGTCCATACGTCGGGCTCTCAAAAACAGGCCCCTCGCGAACAAGCCTATCGTAGGCGTCTGAGCCTGGCCTAGGGTCGCGGAGGACTGCCTCCATTTCCTCCACAGGTATGCCTGCGTGTTCGGCGAGCATGCGTGCGAGGTCTTTAATCATTCTTTCGCGCAGGGAATCTCCTTCTTTAGCGCCCTCGTGAAGTGTCGCTTCCAAAGTTGGCCGTTTATCTATTCTTGGTCGAACCATAATATTAATCAACTCTTAAACTATAAAAAGGTTTGCAAAAACAAAAAGAAATTAGTAAATAAAAGCTTTTTCTAATGCTAACAAAATTATTTTATTCGTTCGGACAGGCCAAGGGGTAAATGCACTTCACCACGAACCAATGGAATTACGATGACGTACCCAACTTCATCTAATGCGCCGGGCAGCTCACCGATTTTTGTTATGTCACCACCAGGACGCGCGCCTACTACATTATGGCGTACTAAAAGTGCATCGTAACGGCCACCTGGCGCAGTTTGCTCAACGGCGCGCATATAGTCTGCTAGACTAAGTTTATACGTTCGCATACAAACTATGGGCGCGGGCACACCTGACGGAACATAACCTTGCCGCATCACATCCCCGAACGACATACCAACAAACAACCGTGGCTCGTTAACCATAACAGACTTAATGCCGAAACAAATATAAACCTTTCGTAAAAATAATTGGTAAATAAAAGCCTTTTCAAACCATGGGGTGTGCTGTTTTGTACTAAATGCGTGCCAGCAGTCCCGGAAGTTCGCGGCGGTAGCGCGGGCTCAGCCAGCCATACATAATGGCTCCAACAGAAAATGCAAACTCATTGGAAACTCTGCGCACATATTGCTCAACAAAATTCTCCGCAGCGCTCAGGGCATTAAGTCTTTCTTCATCTGATAATTCTACGCCTGCAGTGCCAGTTTCGGCATTATGCGGCGTGCCGGCAGTAATTTCTAACAAATGCCTAAACGTCCTAGCCTGCCACCAGCCATCAACAACATCAGTTAAAGCATCCTTTAGAGATTGCAACATAAAAATATAAATAAATCAGAGAATAAAAACCTATTGGAACATCAAGACTTAAACAGTCGCGCCAATCCTGAACATTCCAGTGCCACAAACCGCACAATTACCTTTTACAGCAGGCCTCGTGCCCGCCCGGCCTTTGATTGTCGTGTTTTTAGGGTTTTTAATTTCCCTTCCATTTTCTTTGCATTTAACACAGTATCCAGTTATTTTTGTTTCTTTTTCTGCCATTGTATTCCTCCCAGTTATTTGCCAAGCGACTTACTGACTGCATCGAACAGGCCTGCAATCTCTTCGCCTTTCTTTGTCAGAGTCACAAGCTTCAGCCTGCCTTGTTTTTCAAACTTAACAAGCTCAGACTTTTCCATTCTCTGCAGCAGATGCACCGTATGCGAGTACGTGCACTTCGAATCCTTGGCGAGCATTGATGGGTATTTTTCTTTCGTGTTGCCACGAGTCAGACAGAGAAGCAGTTCGATCGGCTTCTCCCGCAAAAAAATTTTTGAACCTTTCATTTTATCTCACTTGTTTCTGATTTACAAAACTGCGAAGCATTTAAATAACTTTCTCTAATTGTTTACAATAGTAAACGCTTATTAATACTTGTATCTTTTTATATATATGGCCACGCTGCTTGGTGCAGAAGGATACAAATTACTCAGAAAATATTCAATACAGTCGTCCGATTTCTCCGAAATTCGCGATGAGGTTGGGTTAAAGAATGCGCTCAAGAAATTCGGAAACAAGCTTGTGCTCAAAGTTATTTCGGAAGAAATTTTGCACAAGACAGAGTTTGGCGCGGTAAAAATTTGCGAAAACGAGGCGCAAGCCATTTCTGATTTCAGGCAACTCAAAAGGCTTGCCAGCAAAACCAATGGCAAAGTACTTGCGCAGAGATTTGTGGAAGGCCAGCAGGTAATCATCGGCGCCAAAAAAGACGCGACTTTCGGGCATGCAATTCTGTTCGGGCTTGGCGGCATTTTTGTGGAAATTTTCCGCGATGTTTCTTTCAGGGTCTGCCCGATAGATAAAAAAGAGGCAATGCACATGATTTCAGAGACAAAGGCATTTCAAGTTTTATCCGGGGCGCGCGGACAGAAAAAAGTAAATTTTGATGTACTTTCTGATATGATTGCAAAGGCCAGCAGGCTTGCAGTTCGCGAAGATGTCGCAGAGATGGACATCAATCCGTTCATCATCAACGATAAAGCGGGAGCCGCGGTTGATGTCAGGATTATAAAATGAAAAAGAAAGTTAAAAATTTCCCAGATGAACGGCATTTTTTAGTAACACAGATGCGGCGCTTTGACTATGGGCGCGAGTTCATAAGCAGGATTATCGCGCCGGTTTCTTTTGTAATTTCGGTTTTCACGCTTTTGAAAGTTTATAATATTGGTTTTACTTTCGAAACAATTGGAATTATTGTTATCGCTGCAGTTGTATTTATGTTCGGCCTTGGCTATTTGTACGATCGGCTCGGCTTTGTCGAAGAAGAAATTGAGTACAACAACGAGCGCAATCGATTTGTAAAAGCAGTCCTGCAGCGCATGGACCACAAAAAGCAGTGGGTGAAACTGCTTAGGAAAGAGAGGATACGCTAAGCAATTAATTTTAACCTTTTCAGCTCAGGAATAAAAAAGTCTACATGAATTGAAGCGACTTTTATTCTATTTTCTTTATATTTGCTATCCACCCACTTGAACTCTGCGATTTCGCTCTGGGCTTTCGGCTCGCCTTCAAAATCAGCAAAGTAAACATCCATGCGTACGAGGGTATCTTTGTCCTTAAAATGCGCGGCTTCGTAAGTTTTGTGAAATTTACTAGAAACTAATTTTACCCCTAGCTCTTCTTCTAGCTCGCGGGCGAGCGCTTGCTCTGCGGTTTCGCCCGCGGCAGGCCTGCCGCCTGGCAGGATGAAGTGCGGTTCGCCCTTCTTACGGCACATCAACAACTTTTTATTTTTTATTATTGCCGCGCCGATTTTATGGTGGATTTTCATATATTTTGTTAAACCTTAAAGTTTTTATATTTAAGCATCGCCCTCAGCGCGCCAACCGCCCGCTCCGGCGTAGGGTAAACCGGAATCCCGCCGGCCTCCAGCTTTCTTACTAGCTGCTGAGTGTAGTGCGAGCCAGCCGCGCACGCGACGATTGTTTTGTTGTATTTCCGCGAGAGCGCGAGGATTGTTTCGTCGATTGACTTTTCTAATGTTGGCACCTGAAACAGCAAAATTACAAGCACGGCATCAAATTCGTCAGATTTCAAACAGGATTCGACTGCAATTTTATAGCGTTCCGCATCAGCATCTCCGGTCAGGTCAATTGGATTTTTTAAAGAAGCATAGCTTGGAAAGCCCTTAAATTTTAATTTTAGTTTTTTAGAAGGTTCCGGCAATTCAAAATTTTGCCTTTCAGCCTCATCGGCTGCCAAAACTCCAAATCCGCCGCCATCAGTTATTACTGCTAACCTGTTGCTGGCCGGCAATGGCTGGCTTGCAAATGCCTTTGCGAAATCAAATAACTCTTCCCAGTTGCCCGCTTCTAAAATTCCAGTTTGTTTAAATGCGCCAGAGTAGATTTCCGCGGAGCCTGCCAGGCTGCCCGTGTGCGAGCTGGCTGCCTGCGAGCCTTTTTTTGTCTTGCCAGCCTTCAGGAAAATTACCTGCTTTTTGCCAGAAACTTTTTTTGCGATTTGCATAAATTTTCTGCCGCTTTTCAGGCCTTCGATGTAAGCGGCAATTACTTTTGTCTCATTGTCAGATGCAAGGAATTCGAGGAGGTCGGTTTCATCTATGTCAGCCTGGTTTCCGTAAGAAATAAATTTTGAAATCCCAATTCCGGATTCTGCCAGCCAGTCAAGAATCGTGGTGCCGACAGCGCCGGATTGTGATATGAACGATATATTTCCGGCATGCGGGCGCAGTAGTCTGGATTTTGATAAAAATAATGTATCAACGTTTGTTTTTGCATCAAAAACACCAACACAATTTGGCCCTATCAGCCGCGTGTTTGTGCCAGCAACTATTTTCTGCAGCTCGTTTTCGCGCAGCTTGCCGGCCGGCCCGAGTTCAGAGAATCCGCCAGATATAACAATAACAGCAGGTATTTTTTTGCCCATGCATTCAGTAAGTACAGACGGCACGGTTTCTGCTTTGACAGCGATTATCGCCAAATCTATTTTTTCGCGGACGTTGAGAACAGATCTATAGCATCGCAGGCCAAGAATTTTTTCCGAGTTAGGGTTTATTGGAAAAATTCTTCCCTTGTAAAAACCGCGCGCAAAATTCCATAGGATTTCATGGCCGATTTTTCCGGGATGCCTGCTTGCACCTATGACTGCTACAGACTGCGGGCTGAAAAATTCTTTTGGTATGGCCATATTTTTGTAAATGCTTTTGCGTTTATATATGTTGCGAAATACAAAAGTATAAAAACAAACTCGTTTTTGAAACAAAAATGGCTGCGGGGCGGTTAGGTTTATTTGTAATGATTGATGGGCTTGACGGAGTTGGCAAAGATACACTGCTGGCTGGTTTGGCAGAGTACTTGATGAATTCTGGAAGGTCTGTTTTTAGTCTAAAAGACTATTGGGCAAAATATAATGCGCACCCAATAATTTCTGATATCGGACGAAATAAAGTTATCACATCGTCTGAGCCCACCTATGTTGGCGTTGGCAAGTCAATACGTGACGTTTTAATAAAGAGGAGTCCGGACAGGAGCTACTCAGCGTCTTCTGTGGCACAGGCGTTTTCATTGGATCGCTTAATTCTTTATAAAGAAATTCTTTTGCCAGCCATGAAATATAATAAGTGGGTTTTACAGAGCAGGGGTGTGAGTACATCGCTAGCCTACCAGCCGATTCAGGCGCAAATGCAGGGTGACAGCCTATCAATAAATGATATTATATGCTTAGAAGGGAACAGGCTTGCCCTTGATAATGTGCCAGACTTGCTGCTAATACCAATGGTAAGTAATATTGGCAGACTTGCGCAAAGGCTGGCCGCGCGCAGCGGCAAGCAGGACGATGCAATTTTTGAAATAACAACATTCCAGGAAATGGCAGACAGAGCATTTAAAAGTCAAGAATTCAGAGAAATTTTTGAGAAGCGCGGCACAGATGTTCGATTTTTTAATGCAGACGGCACAGTCGCAGAAAACAGAGCGGCAGCGATTAAAGTGTTAGAAAGCGTTTTAAGCTCGCGCGGATTACTTTCTTAATGCAATGGCACGTTAAACGGAAGAATGAGTTTTACTACAAGAAGGCAAAGGAGCTGGGCTATCGTTCCAGGTCTGCATTTAAACTCCTGGAAATTCAAGAAAAGTTCCGTATAATAAAACGCGGCGATAGGGTGCTGGACTTAGGGGCTGCGCCAGGCGGGTGGAGCCAGGTTGCCGCAAATATTGTCGGAGATAACGGCATGATTATTGGTGTAGATGTCCAGCCAGCACCAAATATCGGAAAGAATTTCAGATTTATTCTGGCAGACGTTACTAAAGAAAACTCGGAAGGCAAGATTGCCAAGGCATGCACAACATTTGATGTAGTTTTGTCAGATATGTCACCGCAAACAACAGGCATAAAAGATATTGATGTTGGCGTTTCAAATGTTCTGGCATTTAAATCTTTGCATCTTACAAAGATATTTCTCAAGGCGGGCGGAAATTTTGCCTGCAAAATTTTTCAGGGCAAATATTTTGTAGCTTTCTTGAGCGAGGCTAAAGAATATTTTGAAAAAATTCACAGCTTCAAGCCAAAATCTTCCGATAAGGCATCACGTGAGGTATATATTGTTTGTTTAGGTTTAAAAGAACACGTGCAGAAGGATAGCGAATAGCAGCAGGCTGCCTAAATCTGCAAATGAAGTTGTTAACGGTATGAGGAAATTATTCGGATCTGAGTTTTTGCGGTAAATTGCGATGCCGCCAATTACAGCCACCAGCAATATTATTGAAACAAGCGTGGCTGTAGCCATAACAGAAAAAAGCAGAATCTTGGCCAGCATTATGATACTAATAACGTAGCCTTTTAGATATGAGACCAGGCCAGCCAGAAATCCTACGTAAACGGCAGACACCATAGAGACTATGCCAACCTCGCGTATCAGCGTTCGGACGTCCTCGGATTCACTCCAGCGCCAGCCTACTTTACCAAGATAAAGCAGCGTGGTAAATCTTGAAGATATTATTGTGCCAAAATCCCCAATCATATCGTTCAGCGCCGGCAGTAAAATAAGAAACGGCACAAATAGTATTATTTTTTGTTTGATTGCCTCCAAGCCAACGCCGCCGATGGTCGAGATGAATGAGGCAATTATCAATACCTTCGAACTTTCTTTAAATATTTTCCAGACTATATCCATGTTAATAGTGCGATAGCAGCAAGCAGGCTTACTATACTAACTATGTCTCCAGTTGTTGTAACATATGGCCCCATAACATTATTTGGGTCGTGGCCCTTTCGAAATATAAAAAATGTTGCCATTATTGTGAGTGGTATTTCTATTATATTTGATATTATGCCGGCTAGCAAGGCAACGTAGAGCACTTCAAATACTAAAGCGTGAAATATGAAATATATAGTTAGGAGCGCAAATATGCCAAGCATAAACGATACTAATAATACGAGTAGAAAAGTGGCGATGGTGTTTTCGGTGAGAATTTTTCCTCGTTTAAAGTAGGGCTGCAGCGTGCCCAGGTGCAGGTGCGTGCTCAGCCTGCCAGAGAGTGAGCCAGATATATTTCCGCGCATCTCTAAAAAACCAGGTAAAATAATAAAAAGACCAGGTATAATTAAAATTTTATCTATAAAAATGGCAAGAAGCGAACCAGCGAAGATGCCGCCAGTCATAGAAATGACTTCTGCGACAATCATTTCTTTGAAGTTTCTTGATGCCATGTTATCGCAGCTTGCTGAATTTATGGTCTTTGAAAACTTCCTTTAGAACTGCCGGAAAATTTTTTCGCAGCGCTATATGCGCTATCCTGACCGATGCATTAGCTATATCTTTAATGCCGTCTGCGAAGTTTATTATCGCAATGCGCTCTTCGTCAGGTATGTGTATTTTAAACAGTAGTTTTAGCGTTTCGTCCTCGAGCCGCTCTACTTCACCATATATTTCTTCTACTTTTTGTGCTATCTGCCTGTCCTGTGTAAAGATTGCAGAGTAAGCCATGTCAACCATGAACTCTGTTTTTGTTTTCATTGCCAGCATGTTTTCTTTAATGTTAGCCATTTTTACCCCCAAAATAAGTGGCATGCGTTGTTTAAAATCATTTCCATAGCTCTTTTTTAATTTTAACTGCATCAATTTCCGGGCTCGGTGCTTCCGAGATGAGCCAGCCTTCCACATTGAATTCTTTCAGGACGGCCAGCAGCTCGCGCCACTTTAATTGTCCATCGCCGAGATGCAGGTGCGAGCCCTCACCGCCGTTGTTGCACTGCACGTCCTGTAGATGGATGTGCAGCGCCTTTAGCGCAGACTTTCCGATTTTCTTTTCAACTAATTCCAGCACGGCGCGCCACTCCGCTTTTGAGTTGTTTGCCTTGCCTAGCTCTCTTGCGTAAAGGTGCGAGAAGTCAATGCAGACTGCAAGCTGCTCCACCTGCTGGCAAACCTCGAGAATCTCAGGCAGCGTGCCCCACTGCGCTAGCTTGCCAGTAACTTCAGGGGCAAGAATAATTTTGTTGCTTTCTTGTTTCAGAACTTTAACAATTTCAGAATATTCTTTAACTATGGCTTTTATAACATCTTCTGGCCTGCCGCCAGAGTAGTAGCCAGAATGTATCGCAACCGATTTTGCGCCTGCGATGTTGCCGATTTTCGCGGAGTCGAGAATGTATTTGTGGCTGGCCTTGACAGTTTTCGCGTCGCCGTTCAGGTTAATGTAGTATGGCGCGTGCACGGTGCGCGCGATGTTTAAAGAATCCGCAGTTTGTTTAACTTCTTTCGCGAGCGCTTCAGACATCTTCACGCCGCGCACATACTCCAGCTCCATCAAATCCAAACCCAGCTCACTAACGCGCTTGATTCCCTCGACCGAGCCGGCCTTTGGTGTTGATGCTGGGATGCCTGCGGTGCCTACAAGGAGTGCCATAAATAAAATAAAACTAACAACTATAAAAAACTAATCCAACACCTTCAGCTTGCCCTTCCTTGGCTCATAAACCTCGCCGGCTTTTAGCAGGCCAATAATTATGTTTTGCGCTTCTTCTGCCTCGAAGCCGGATTTTTCCATAACTGTTTCGAGCGGCGCGCCCTCGCCAGAATCAAGGTCGCGGATGAGTTTTAGTATTTTTGCCTGCTGGCCCATATCCTCTACTTTTATCTGCTGGACTGCAACCTCTTCTGAAACTGTGGGCTTCATCTCCCCGAGGGCCGGCATTCCGGCAGAAGGTGTGCCCATTTCCAATTTATGCGCGATAAGCCAGTTTGGGTCGCGGATTTCGTGCGCGATTTCAGGCTTCAGGTATCGTTCACCGTTGTACTCTTTTATTTTTCCGATAAAACGGACGATCGAGCCTACTCTTAGTTTCAGGAATTTCACGGCATCCGGGCCAAATGCTTTGCTTCGGATTGTTTCAGTGCCGTCATCCAAAGTTATCGCAGCATAATTTCCGTCATCCGACGTGAACTTGCCGGCAACGGTTGCAAGCACATTAGCCCGCGAAACCTTTTTTTCTCCAACCATAACAAATCCAGGGTTCCAGCCTTCTGCAGGTGAGAACTTGCTGTTTATCAAATCTGTTATCCAGACCTTTTGCGAGATTTCACGTTTTTTTGTTTTCAATGCTCCCATGTTATACTCCTAACCAACTTTACTTATCAAACCAGGCTTTGGTTCAAATACATCTCCCTTCTTTTTTAAATTATCTAGTATTTCTTCTGTCTTGTGCCGATCAATGCCCTCCGCCTCTGCTTCCAGCATTATATCATTTATTGGTATGTTTTTGCCAATTTTTTCAGACAGCCCGTCTATAATTTTTTTTATTATTATTATCTGGCTGCGCTGTGTTGCTGTAATGCCCGTTGCAATTCTGTCAATATCAAATTTTCCCGTTTCCACATCATAAGCTACTTCTTTCATCGATGATTTAAGAAGATCGATCGCGCGCTGAGCATCTTTTTTTGTAACCTTGTCAGCCAGGCGTATTCTTGCGGACGCTTCGGATAATCTCACCAGTGCTTCGAGTTGCCGTGCAGATATTGGTATTGATTTGACTTCTGCTTCTTCGCGGGCGGCTGTTGAACGCAAGTCGACATAAAATTTTTTAATTTCTTCGACTGCGGCAAGTGTCATTTTCGGTTTAATATTCTGCCGCGCATACGCAATGTATTTTCTGATGACTGGAGTTGGTATTTCGCCTTTTTTTGAATCTGGGTCTTTTGCTATTTCCAAAATATGTGCGGCTATTTTTTCGTCGTGTTCTACATTAGGCAGATCTCTTATCGGAAAAATTAGGTCGAATCTGTTAAGTAGTGTCGGCGGCAAATTAATCTGGCTTGGTATCGGGTCATAGGGATTGAATCTGCCAAGTTTTGGGTTTGCCGCTGCAAGAACAGTTGTTTCCGCGCGAAGCGTGGCATGTATATTTGCCTTTGCAATTGTGACTGACTGCTGTTCAAGCGCTTCATGCATTGCGCTTGTATCTTCTTCAGACATTTTATCCAGTTCATCCAAGCATGCAACGCCTTTATTGCATAAGACCAGTGCGCCGGCTTCCAAAGCCCAGCCGCGCATGAATTCATCTTTTACGACTGTTGCAGTCAGGCCTGCCGCCGTTGAGCCCTTGCCAGCCATGTATCTTGCTTTTGGTGCGAGTGTTGCAACATATCTAAGAAGCTGGGACTTGCCGGCCCCAGGGTCGCCAATAAGGAATATGTGTATGTCGCCGCGCGTTTGTGTTCCGTCCTCCCTGGTTTTTTTTACGCCGCCGAAAAGCTGCATAACTACCGCTTCTTTTATTTTTTCGTATCCGTAAATGGACGGCGCTATAGAGCTGGCAAGCTTTTCATAAATATTAGGTTTCTCTGATAGCTCTTTGAGTTTTGCTTCGTCTTCCTTTGTTATTTCTATTTCCTCGAATTCCTCTTCAACAGTTTCTATAGAATTTGCCTCGATTAACAAGTCATATGTTGTTGACTGGCCGCCCGTTTTAAGTATTATCGGAACTTCTTTTACCACTCCAACTAATTTTACTTTATTTCCGGGATAATTTTTTTTCTCATGCTTAGGGTCAACTAAATCTTCTTCAAGGAAGACTGCGATGCGCTTTGGCTGCTCGCCTCCTTCCAGGGTTTCCGGCGACTCTTCTACTAAAAGCCGCTGCACATCAACCAGTTTCCTTTCGAGTTGTTTGAATTTTCCTTTTCTGCCGCACGAGCACTTGGCAGGCTCGCGATATTTTGAGCCGGTTTGCTCAACCAAGATGTGCGCACCGCAACCGGGACATTCAAATGTTGCGAACGTCACGCGTGGCCTTACATCAGATGCCTGACGTATGACACCTTCGCTGCCGATGAGCTTGCCGAGATGCTTTGTTCTTATGTTTCTTATTTTTACGTGGGTTGATTTTGGCAAGTCAATTATTCGAAATCTTATTGGGTACTGCGCATCAGGTATATCAAATTGCTTGATGGCTTCTTCAGCGCTCTGTATTATATCAATGAAATTATTAATAAGCTGCTCTGAAAGCTCAATGTCAAATTTGGCAAGCGTGGAAAATTCAATCGTTAGGGCTCCAATACCTTTTCTAACCGTGTTAAGCAAATCTTCATAGTAGAACTGCTCTACAAACTTCCTGAATTTTATTATAAGCTCCTCCGATGGCATTGTGTCTCCAACTTGATAAGCAGCGGATTAAACTAAATATAAAGAATTCTATACTAAAAAAGATACATCAAATTAAACAGGTTCTCCCAGCTCGCCCTCCTTCTTCAGCTGATCCCGGAGTATGTAGACTGACTCTATAATTTCCTTCTCTGACTTTGCACCAGTCACGACAATCTTGCCTGTGCCGAACAGCAGGAACGTGATGTGCGATTCCGGTAAATGATAGACAAGGCCCGGAAACTGCTCGGGTTCGTACTCAGTATTCTCGAACTTGAAAACTATCTCGTTCAAATTCAGCTTTCCGCCGACTGAGCCTGAGGCGACCATGTTTTGTACCTCAATTTCCGGCTCGCCGGTTACTTTTACGCCTATCGCGCCGAGTTTTTTAACTATTACTGCGATCGCGTTCTTTGCCTCTTTTATTGATTTTGTGCCCGTGCAGATTATTCTACCAGAACTGAAAAGCAAAGCGGAGAATTTCGGAACATCATTCTTGAAAATCAGGCCCGGAAACTGCTCGGGATTGTATTCGACACGCTCGAGCTTTGTGGCCAGCTTTTCTAAGGGCAAGTCGCGGTGTATGTTTGCAGAAACAACTACATTTTGCGTTTTAGCATAAACGCCCTTTGTTTTATCCTTTTTTTTACCAGTTTTAGAAGCCGCCATAGTGCACCTTTTTAAATAGTTTATAAGGCTTTATAAACAGAAGGCTTTTTAAAGGTTTCGAATACAAAGCTTTTTAAATAGGAATATGGCGAATGTCAAATGGAACTTTACACTGGGGATATAAAATATCAAGGGCAGTTGCCCCCCCAACTAAAAAATTGGCGGGGAATGCTAGATTCAGAACTGGAAGCAATATTTAGCAAATGTCCAGAAGACTTTCAAGCTGACTTGATCCGCTTTTTAAGTGCAACCGAATTAAATCTTCAGAGCTATTTAAAAAGATTAGAACTTAAAAACAGGCTGGTAAGCTAAAACCCAAACACAATCGTGTTATTTCTGATAACTATTGTTTCCTTTCTGGCTTTTGTTGCCACTTCGTTTTCTGTTGCGAATCTAGCGGACTTTGCTCCAACCTTTTCTTTTATGTCAGTAAGGTTTTTCTCCAAATAGCCGCGGACTTCGCCCCGCGCAAATACTGCCAGCTCTGTTTTGTCTTGTTTTTGCAGGCCAGACTTTTTTCTTAAGTTTTGGATTGCGCGGACGAATTCGCGCGTAAATCCGGAGGCGAGCATATCCTGTGTTTCGTGCGCATAAATATAATATGCATCACTGCCAATTTCGAAGACGGAAACTGTTTCTGGTAGGGACCGCTCGACTATCAGATCTGCAGGCGTTAGCTCTATCTCACCGCCCGCAGCATTTTTGAATTTGTACGCGCCGTCTTTTATGATTTTCTGTAAAATGGATTCCGGACTCATTTGTATTATTTTTGCAACCACTTCAGCAGAATTTTTTCCAAATTTTTTTTCTATCGCTGGATAATTAGCCTTAACTTTTTTGGAAACGCCGGCAGGCATATTTTCCTGTACTTCTATCTCTAAAACATTTGTCAGATTTTTCAGCAGGCTAGAGTAAGACGCAGCTATTTCGGAAATTTGGTTTGCATTCACAGTTTGGACAAATATTTTTTTGACCGGCCATCTAACATTTCTTTTTATTTTTTCCCTTGCAGCCAAAATATTTGAGGCAATTGTTTTTATGACCTGCATCTCCCGCTCAAGCTTTTCATTTATCTGCGCATCATCTGCTTCAGGCCACTCCATCAAATGCGCAGATTCCGATTTTAGGTTAAATGTTTCCCTGAGATTTTGGTACATTTGCTCAGCCATGAACGGAGCAACTGTGGCAATCATTTGAATTGTTTTGAGCAGGGTTTTGTAAATTACATAAATTTTTGATTCGGATGACTGTCCGCGGATTAGTTTTACATACCATCTGCTCAAGTCAAGATAAAGATTTTCTATATTTTGCGGGACTTCGTTAATCTGGTGTTTGTCGTAAAATTCTGTAGCTTTTTTAATCGTGCTGTTAAGAACAGATAACATATATTTGTCTTCAACAGAAAATTTTTCTGCCAGCATATCAGGTTTTAATTTTTCAGGGTTTATTTTTTCAGATGTTGCCAGTTCAATCAGATATAGATGCGTATTCCATAAAACATTTAGGTTTCTGTTTTTGGCTTCAAGATCTTTGAAATTGTAATTCAAATCCAGTCCAGGTTTTGTTCCGCCAGTTATATAATCCCTTAA
>JACOYC010000027.1 GCA_016182015.1 Nanobdellati archaeon
GAATATTTTTTCTAAACTCTCCAATGATTTTTTTAAAATCTTCAACTGTGTAGCCGCGCCGCATGTCTTTTAGAACTTTATCGCTGCCGGATTGGACTGGAATGTGCAGGAATTTAAAAACTTTTTCATTTTTGTATGCACTAATTAGTTCTGGCAGGAATTTCTTAATCCATTGCGGGTTGGCCATTCCATTTCGGATAAAGAAGTTTCCGTCAATTTTACAGATTTTTTCTAAAAGACTTGCGATATTTGTTCTTCTGTCAATTCCATAAGTACCGTTGTCCTGCGAGGTCAGCCAGATCTCGCGGCAGCCATCTTTAATCGCAGATTCAACCTGCGCAAGAATTCTTTGCTCTGAGAATGAGTAGGTGTTTCCCTTTGCCAGCTTTGTCGCGCAGAATGTGCAGTTTGAGAGGCAGCCTTGCAGAATCTGCACGGTTTCAACGACAGGATTTTTTCTCAGGCGCGGCAGGCCAGCGCGATCTAATTTCTTATCAGAAAATATTTGGACTGTTTCCCCGCGCGCCACTTCATTAACATATTTTGCGATTTCGTCTTGGCTGTTCAGCCCGATGTAAGAAATCCCATTCAATTTGTCCAAATGGTTTTTGTCTTGCACAAGACAGCCGGTTGCGATGACTTTTTTGTTTTTCGATTTTAATTTTTCAATTTCTTTTAATTCATCAATCTCAACGCGATGTTTTACGGTGCAGGTGTTTGCTATGACAACCTCGGCAGAATTTTCATCCCCAACTAATTTGTGGCCAGCCTCTGCGAGAAGGCCCGCTATAATTTCAGAGTCCGATTGCGAGGCAGCGCAGCCCCATGTTTTTATGCAGACGCGAACCGAATGCATTCGGTTGCGCGCAGAAAAATTAGCAGATTTTTCTTGCGCTTTCATTTTGCAGGCTTTCCGAACCAAGGCTCCTTTTTAGCCTTTCTGAGCAACAGCCAAAAAATTATCCCGCCGGCCGCGATGAGCAGAAGGGAGGCTAGCTGATTGAAAAACGCGGCGGCAAAGCCGGATATTACAACCAGCAATGAAATTACGCCGATAATCAGAAATGTTAGTTTTTCCATTACGCGATTCGCCCGCCGTTCTCAACTTTTCTTTCTGGGCGCAGTAAAACTATTCCTTGTTTATCTAAAACTCCTAGAACGAGGCACTCTGATTTTACAGAAGCAACTTGTTTTGGCGGAAAATTTACAACTGCAACAATTTGTTTTCCAATTAAATCTTTTTCCGAATAAAGTCCTGTGATTTGTGCGCTTGAATATTTTATGCCGAGCGGCCCAAAATCTATCTTCAATTTGTAGGCCGGCTTCTTCGCTCCGGTGTTTGGCTCGGCGGCGAGGATGATGCCTGCTCGGATTTCTATTTTTTCAAAGTCTTGCCACGTTATTTCTGCCATGAAAATATTATGCGTAGCTAATTTTTAAACCTATTTCATCCCGCTTAGCACTTTAACAAACTCCGCCGGCGTTATAATCTTTACGCCGCGAAATTCTTTAATATTAAGCAGGTGCTTATCGCCAGATACAATGAATTGTGCCTTGCCGGCAACCGCAGCATCAAGAAATTTATTGTCAGTCGGGTCTTGTATAACTGCGCTGAAATGTTCATCTGGCTGCACAACATTCGCAATTTCCAGCAGCGCGGAAATAAACTCATCAATTTCTTCTACAGAGAATTCAAATTTTGGCCGCAGGGCAACCTGTTCAAATTCCTCTATTATTTCCGGCGAACAAACCAATTCAACTTCTTTTTTAAAACACTTATGAACAATCTGGTATTCGTTGCCGCCGGGCCAGCCAAAGGCAGATATTAAAACATTAGTGTACAGAACTACGCGCATGCTAGCGCCCCTTTCTTGCAGCCCTTATTTCCTTGGCAACATCTGTCCTTGTTATGCCCTTTTCCCTGAAGCGCCCGCCTGCAGCTGCCGCGAGCTCTTCAAAGACCTTGACAGGTTCCTTCCGTTTCTTTATCAGAACCATATTTCCATCATAATACATCTCCACGATATCGCCCTCTTTCAGCTCAAGCTTGTCGCGGGCTTCCGCTGGCAATGTGATCTGCCCCTGCCTTGTTATTTTGTAAGTGCCTGCGGTTTTCATTTTTACGAATCTCTACGAGTAAAAATGATTAGCGAAATTTTAGCATTATAAATTCCGCTTTTTCATATTACTATTTATAGTAGAATTAGTATTTAAAGCTTTCTATTTCATCCCGCTCAGCACCTTAATCCTTTTCAATACAATTCGACTGCGCAAACCGTCGAAAGGTTTAAAATAGTTACTATCTTAGCACTATCATGCTGATACGTCGATCTCCTCTGAGTTCAGAAGAATTAAGTAATTTATTGGGCCGGCTACCAGACACATTAAGTGCTAAATTCAAATTGCGCGGCGCAACAGACTCTTCTGATCTCTCTGCGCGATTTCCAATGTTAAAATCTATTGGGCCCTTTGATATTGAGTGCGATGCCAAAGTTGAGCGAGGTACACTATTAGAGCTATACACACTGCAATTACAAGACACACAACCCGGAGTAAGTTTGGAGTTATTAACTATAACATCGCGCGGCGAAAACTATACTATTACAGTACAACCAACTAACAGAGAACTAGATATTCGGTACGAATCGCCCATGCCGCCACAAGTCTCAGAAATTTTGAAATACTTGCCAGATCAACTAAAAGTAGAACTTTATCAATCTGCGCCTAGTCCAGAACCAGTGTTCGCGGGCGCAATTCCTCCTCCACCGCGAGAACTAAGAGAACAACTAAAATCTCCACAAGCTAGCGAAGTTATAAAAATAAGTGTAAAAATAACTTAAACTTCAGCGCATACTCGACAAAATTTTAATCCTCTTCAGCATGTTCGGGTGGGTGCTCATTACTTCCATCATCTTGTCAATCCCGGACAGCTTGATGTGCTTCTCACTCAGATGTGCCAGCTCTTCGGCATCAATGTGCCCGCTCTTGTCCAAATCCAGTGCGGCCAGCTCTTGAATATCGTGGTGCGCCCGCGAAATGTCGTTCGCGAAAAACGCTTTCATGCCTTCAACCTTCTTCAGCTCGTGCCTTGAACATTTGGCGGAGCCATAAACTAATTTATACAAAGCGGATGCGAGGGAGTGCGGCTCGTTCCCCAGAGTTACAGAGCCGGCATCTGCATAGTACTCACGAATTCTTGATGCGTACAAAACCAAAAGATTTGTTACGAAATAAATCACAAACGCCAAAATTCCGACAGCAACTGCCCCGCCGCCATTATTTCTGTCATGCCTGCCCCAGATAAAACTCTGCGCTACATACCACGCAATCATCGGAATCACTGAAATTAAAGTGATAACTGCAACATCGCGGTGTTTGAGGTGCGAGAGCTCATGCCCAGCAACCGCTTCTAGCTCTTTCTTGGAAAGCAAATCCAGAATTCCCTGTGTGAAACAAATTCTCCCGTCTGATTTCCATCTTCCGAAAGCAAAAGCATTCGGTATCTGTAATTTTGAGATTCCAATCCTTGGCTTTGGTATTCCTGATTTCTTCGCGAGGCGTTCGACCATCGCGTGCAGCTCCGGCTCTTCTTTCTCTGAAACATATTTTACGCCCATTGACCAGCCAACGATGGACGGGCCGATCAAATACTGCAGGAGTGTCATCCCAAATGCCAGTGCGCCATAGAAAATAAAGTTTGTAATGCCGAGATAAAAGCTGACAGCAGAAACAAGCGCATAAATTATGCCGAACAAGACTACGACTAACAAATACATTCGAATCTTCAACCACCATACGTTTGGGACTGTTGGCATGGGCTTGCAAGGCTAATAGAATTTTTAAAGCTATCCAATATAACTCGCCACAGTTTCCTTCTCGGTCACGGGCACCATGCCATGTCCTGCATCATCAGGCATGTACGCGGAACCTTTTGGACTCAAAAGGTTCCAGCAAAACCAAAGAAAATTGCTTTGCAATTTTCTTGGCCAAGAAAAATCCCGTGGATTTTCCTCTGGAGACCTGCCTCGGAAACATTTGCACCCTCGGCAGAACTAAAACTAGAGTCTAACCCACATAGCTCGGTACTTCCGCCCTTTCAGTTGTTTCCTTCATTCCGTAACCTGCCTCATCATGCTTATACGCTTTCAAACGAACGAGCTTGAACGGCTTTGGACTGCCGTGGAAGATTTCCAAGTCTTCCCAGAGCCACTTCCGCAGATACAAGCTTACAGTGGATTTGTCCAGCTTTGTGATGCGGGCCAGCTCGCGCACCCACAGGCCTTCCGGATTTGCTGCGAGGGCTTGCATGAGCTTCTTCAGTATCTTCTGGTTTGCCTTGGCTGGCCTTCCTACCATATTAATAGCAATTCCAAAAATGGAATGCTGTTCTAATATGTAAGACAATCGTCTTATATAAGCCTTTCTATTAAGTGCAATATTGCGATTTTTACCGTTCTGGCTTTTGCACCAAATACAGTTTCTATTTTCGGCTTAAGTAGATAATATATTAGACAAGTGTATTAATAAAGCTTATGGAAACTAAATGAAAATTTGAACTAATTGTTTTTGGCAGGCAACCCACTGTAGCATAAACTTCTGAAAAATAGTACACACAAATATATTTAAACTGTAAGCCTAAACAGAATTGATGGCCAAACTCGAAAAGGTAAAACTAACATTCCCGGACGGCACTAGCAAGGAGTACGCAAAAGGCATCACCGGCCTCGAGATAACAAAACAAATCTCGCAAAAATTATTGAAAGAAGCCCTTGTGATAAAAATAAATGACAGGTTGCAAGACCTCGCTGACCCGATCAACCAAGATGCAGCAATCAAGATTCTGAAGTTCGTGGACCCGGAAGGCAAGCTGGCCTACTGGCACTCCGCCTCCCACGTTCTGGCGGATGCTGTAAAAAGGCTCTGGCCTGACACGAAGCTAGGAATCGGGCCGGCAATCGACGATGGCTTCTACTACGACTTTGATAAAAAAGAGCCATTTGCCGAAGCCGATTTGAAAAAAATCGAAGAGCAGATGAAAAAAATAATCAAAGACGATTTGAAGTACGAGCATGTCTTTCTCTCGCGCAAAGAGGCAGAAAAATTATTGGCGAAGGAGCCATTCAAGCTGGACATTTTGAAGAATGATGTTAAAGAAAATAAAGTCAGTTTCCACAAGCACGGAAAGTTCTATGATTTATGTAATAACCCTGTTGTTCAAAGCACCGGGCAAATTGGAGTCGTAAAATTATTATCAATCGCAGGCGCGTACTGGCGCGGCGACTCCAACAAGGGCCAGCTGCAAAGGATTTATGGCATCAGCTTCCCAAGCCAGAAAGAGCTGGATGAATTTTTGAAGATTCAAGTTGAGTTAGAAAAGCGCGACCACAGAAAAATCGGAAAGCAGTTAAAATTATTTCATTTTGCTGAAGAGGTAGGCCCTGGCCTGCCGCTCTGGCTGCCAAACGGCGAGACAGTCAGGCAAGTTCTCCTGAAGTATATGCGCGACTTGGAAATAAAATACGGTTACAAATATGTTTCAACACCGCATATTACAAAGTCCGCGTTGTACCTTGCATCAGGCCACTTGCCCTACTACAAGGACGATATGTACCCGCCGATGAAGATTGACAACGAGGAGTATTATCTGCGGCCGATGAACTGCCCGCACCACCACATGATTTACAAGCAGCTTGTTACTTCTTACCGAGATTTGCCGTTGAGATTAGCAGAAGCCGGAACTTTGTATAGGAAGGAGGCGAGCGGTGCGGCCTACGGTTTAATGCGCGTGCGCGGCATGACACAGAATGATTCTCACAACTACTGTACTAGGGTGCAGACAAAAAGCGAGATCATCCGCGTAATAGATTTGTTTAAGGAAGTTTACGGCGCGATGGGCATCAAGAACGTCTGGTTCCGTCTCTCTCTGCCAGACTTTAAGGCCAAAACAAAGTTTGGCGGCGACATTCACGAGTGGGAGTGGGCTGCCCAACAAATCCGCAGTGCGGCAAAGGATGCAAAAATAGAATTACGCGAGGTTGTTGGCGAGGCTGCGTTCTACGGGCCAAAGATTGACGTGCAAATCAAAAATGTCCTGGGCCGCGAGGAATCTATCGCAACCGTCCAGGTAGATATAATGGTCGCAAAACGAATGGGGCTTGGGTTCGTAAACGAAAAGAATGAAATCGAAAACCCAGTAATAATCCACCGCGCGATTTTAGGCTCGTACGAACGGTTTATTGCATTCCTGATAGAAAATTTCGCAGGCGCTTTCCCCCTGTGGCTTGCCCCTGTGCAAGTCAAAATCCTGTCTTTCACTGACAGAAACCAAAAATTTGCGGAAAAAGTTGAGCAGCAATTAAGAGACGCAAACATTCGAGTTGAGCCGGACTACTCAAACAACACAGTTGACTACAAAGTCCGTGCAGCCGAGCTGGAAAAAGTACCATACATCTTAGTAATTGGCGACAAGGAAGAGGAGCGAGGAACGGTTGCTGTCCGAAAGAGGGGGACTGCAAAGGTGCAGTTTGGAGTTAAAACGGATGCGTTTATAAAACAAATTAAAGAAGAAATAGACAAGAAATTGTGACCATGGATTCTAACAAAATAAAAAAACATTTTCAAAAAGTTGACCCAATTCTTTACAAACTAATACAAAAGATCGGTTCTATTGAACCAATAAAACCACGCGCACCGAATGCTTATTTTCAAAGCATTTGCCGCGAAATAATTGGGCAGCAGCTTAATGGCAAAGTCGCAAGAATAATTTTTGATAGATTCACAAAATTATTTCCAAATAAAAAAGTTACACTAAATTATGTGCTCAAGATTCCTGATGCAAAAATCCGCAAGATTGGCCCGTCATGGTCAAAAGTTTCATTCGTGAAGGATTTGGCAAAGAATGTTGTTGGAGGCACATTAAATTTGAAAAAGCTGAAAGGGTTGAGCGATGAACAAATTATGGCAGAATTAACAAAAGTTAAAGGCATTGGACCCTGGACTGCCCAGATGTTTTTGATTTTTACGCTGGGGAGAGAAGACGTATTTTCAAAAGGAGACCTTGGGTTGCGAAAAGCAATTACAACTTTATACGGACAAAAAGAAATAGAATCAATCACGCAGAAGTGGTCTCCATATAAGACGTATGCCTGCAGAGTTCTATGGAAAAGTTTAGAGCCCTAATATATCCTAACAACTTTCTTTCTCGAAGTTAAGCCTCGCATCATGCTAACATCCGCCCCAAAATGTCTCCGCAGGAATTTAATCAGCTCGATGTTTGCCTTATTATCTTCGGGTGGTGCGTGGACTTTATTAAACAAGTAAGGGACGGGATTGAGCAGAAGATTTAATCTTAAATACAACGGAAAGGCTTTTAAACGTATTTTATAATAAATAGACATGGCGCAGGAAGATAAAAGCGTTTTAACATTTATCCTTGGTAAACAAACAATTTCTGGCGCAAAATCGCCCTCAGGCGCTTATAAAAACCCAAACGCAGAAGTTGAAATTTACGACAAAAATTTACAAATTGATGTGCCGAAGGGCACGTCAAAAATAATTCTAAAAAGTTTGTTTGAATACGAAGAAGCAACAACAAAAAAAGACACACCAAACTTTTTATTTGTTTTGAAAAAAGACGGGAAAGTTTTTGCGAAAAAATTATGGTCCGACCCGGATATTTTTTACAAATTTGAAGAATTTTCCGGCGAACTAACAATTGAAATTGATTTGCAAAAATTTTATTCTGAAGATGAAAAAGTAAAATTAAATTTTTCCGCACATCTGGAATGTTGGTTAGAAGAAAGTTCGTGGAAACAAAATGCGCCGCAGAAAAAAACAGCATCCGCATCCGGCGATGCAGATTTGGAATTTGATTTACCAAAAGTAAAATTTCCTGGCGCTACGCCGGAAATTTCCCTAGATATTTTTCCTACACATTCGCCGGGAAAAGATTTGAAAACCACAGACATAAATACAGATTGGGGCCAACCTTATTTTTTAAAATTAAATTTGGACAACAAATCAAACAATCAACTAGTATCTGGCGGGTTTGATTTGTTTGAAGATAATAAAAAAATAAAAAGCGCAAGTTTGGAAAAACCACTGGACTCAAAATGGAAAACGCTTGTAATTTCTGAGGACGGAGCAACTTGGGTTTTAATTAAAGGACTGAAGAAAGAAGGCGGTTTTGATTGGTATGAAGGCGATATCCTCGGTAAGTTTAAAGAAAAAAACAAATAGAATTTATGAGCATTATTCGACCGGAAAAACAATGGATGAATTTGGATTTATCGCGGATAGATTAAAAACAAATAAAATTTCTGTGAATGTTAGGGTACCCGATTATAAAATAAACGCGATGGATACATATAATTGGGTGGTCGGAGCTGAAATCTTAGGGGTTGGATTATCCGCAGTTTTATTCGTCGCTCTAGCGCTTCTTTCAAAGGGTGGAACGAAGGGAACTGTAAGCCGCGGCGCCGTGTCTGCGTTGTCTGCTGTGGCTATTAAAGAGTTAGCCCGCCAAGTTAAAACTGAGTTAAAAATAGTAATGGATGATCCGCCAGCATGCGACAGAAAATATAAAAATATTTATATTGCGCCGCAGCTAAAGTCAATAAATGCAGGTGTAAAAATAAGTTTGGGGCGCGCAAGACACATCGCAGAGTTCAAAGCTGCGGCAGAAAAATTCGTGATTTTATCTAAGGCGGCGCGGATAACAAATAACCGTCTTTGGACAGCGAGGATAAGAAAAGACCAACGCACAGTTAGACTACAGAATAAAAAATACAAATACTACCAGAACGAATTTTTTAAAAGTTCTATAAACCTGATTAATATGATAAATCGCTTAAGTGCAGAGTTAATGAAACTAAAACAAACTCGCCAAACAAAAATTGTCATAAATTACCTAAAAATTCTCGCTAAAAAATTTTATACATTATCAGAGAGCTTGAAATGAACGCAGAAAATATAAACTATTGGTTTAATGTTCGTGCGCTAAAAGCACTGGATCCAACGAGTTTAGAAAAAATATTAAGCGAGTGGATAAAGTTAGTATCGCCACATTTTGCTAAAGAGTCCATGCGTATATATGCAGAGCAAGAGCACAAGCGGTTTGTATTTTGGTCAAGAGCTTCTCTGGCGGCACTAATTCCAGAATTTATTTTACTGCCATTTATTGTCCAATATACAACATCTGTAGAAACGGGTTTATATGTGGCGCTGTTTCCAACTACGGCTGCTGCGTACCAATATGCAGCTAAGGCAGCAAATGTATTTGATAAACTGTTACGCCATGTGTCTAACAGCAACTGAATATGTGGGCCACATGGGCGCGGGACTGCGAAGGTGCAGTTCGGAGTTAAAACCGATGCTTTTGTAAAGCAAGTCAAGGAAGAGATTGAGAAAAAAGGTTAATCATAAACGCAAGAGTCGCGGCAGTTCTGGGCTTGTATAAGCGTTATGCACTTGTCTTCGCCCTTGATGTTTTCACACACATATTCCCAAGGCATGTTGCACCCTTCACAGTGATCCACGTGCATCCCATATTTATCTAAACAATATCCTTTCGCGTAAGAATTACCATCAGAATCGTAGCAACCCTGCTGATAGCCTTGCGATTGCCCTTCGGCTGTTCCTTGCCCTTGTTGGCCTTGGCCGCTTTGGCTGTTTCCATTTCCCGAACTCTGCCCTGCACCCTGGCCCTGTCCTTGCGGCGTATCGCCTTGTGATTGACTGGCACCTAGGCCAGTGCCTTGGCTGTTACACATCTGATTTCCAGGCGCACAGCCTTGCTCGCTTCGCCCATCCTGATAACTAGTTTTTTGTGTCAAAACAAGCGTGTGGAAAAGCTTGCTGAAAATATTGACGGGTTTTATACTATTCAGCGAAAATCCTTCTACACTAGCACTAAAAACCGCAAAGGCTAGAATAAAAACTATAAGAATGGCCAGCACAGTCCGTTTTTGCATGTTTTATTAAGGCAATTTAAGTATATAAACATATCTTAACAACTTTTCTTTTTGATTTCAACCCTCTTACAATTCTCACCTCCGCCCCAAACCATTTCTTTAGGAATTTTATCAGCTCGATGTTTGCCTTGTTATCCTCTGCAGGCGCGTGGACTGCAACAACTAAATCTACGCCGTTCTGGGAAACCAGAGCGGAACCTTTGGTTCCGCGAGGTACAGCTGGGCTTCTTTGCGAAGCAAAGTCCGCGAAGCTCCGCTTCGCGTTATGCTCAGCTTGTATTATTTTTGTTTCCGGCGAGTTAGGTTTCACTTTAATTCTGAGGTGCATTTCCTTCCCCGATTTTCCTTAGAATTTCCTGCCTGAATGCGGGGTTTAAGCTAATCGCGCCTTTTGCTCTGCTGTGGTACGCGATCCAACCTTTCTTAATTAGCGAATCAACTGCCGTAGAAACTTCCCCACGTAAATGGCCCGGGAAACCAGAGTGAGAGACTTTTTCACGTCGGATGTGGAATTTTCCCCATCTTTGGCGAGCGTGCATTTTCTGCAGGACTGCACGCTCAAAATCTATTTCTGCCATCCTGCCCAAACACAATTAGAGCTTTAAAAGTTTACTTAATATTATGATACAATATAATATCAAAACGAAAAGCTTATAAGTGCGTATTTCCATCAAAACCCATGAAAGACACTAACGCAACAGCATTTCTAAAGGTCATGGGCAATACACCCATAAACAAGGTGCTTGATTTTTTAGTCGTTTACGATCAGTTTGATTATTCTATAACTGACATCGCAAAAAACTCAAAAGTCGGTTATGCCACGCTGATGCGAATCTGGAATTCTCTTGAAAAAAACGGTATCGTTTTGATGAGCCGTGTTGTAGGCAGGGCAAAGATGTACAAGCTCAATAAAGCTAATCTCGCAGTCCAGCACTTTATAAAAATGTATTGGGAGATTACGAACAAGGCAACGGAACGTCTGGAGGATAAGGTTCCACTGTTTGCTTAAGTTATGGTTTGGTTCCAAACATAATCAAACTCCTCTAAATACTTTTCCGCGATCGTTGGGCTGTGAATTATGAGCAGGTTCTCATCGTTCTTTGTGTTTGCCGAGAGCGTAGGATTGAACGAACCGGTTATAACAATCTTGCGGTCGATGATAAACACCTTGTGGTGCAGCAGGCCTTTGGAGTTCTCAACCCTCACGTCGGCACTCCCGTTCAGCCTTGCGAACTCTGAGTACTGCGAGTATGACTGCGATTTGTCAAACACACCGCGCACTGAAACATTTTCTTTTATTTTATTTAATAGTACGTCCCCAATTTTATCTTCCGTGAAAGCGTAAACCAAAAACTTTATTTCCGACTCTGCGTTTTGCAGTGTTTCAATCAGGTGCGAGGTGCAGTCGTCATCCGGGCAGAAATAGTTTTCAATTAATTCGCCGTTGTAGTTTATTCTTTGATGTTTTACAGGTTCGCCTTCGGCGAACCTACTAGACCAAAGCTCAATAAACTCTGCGTTGTAATTTTCCGCAAGATATTTTGAGCTAATTATAATTATATTGTTGTTGTCTATTGTGTTCTGCTTAGTTGTTGGGTTGAACGAGCCAGAAATAATTGTTTTGTTGTCAAACACGCAGAACTTGTTGTGCATTAATCCGCTTGCGCCACGGTTTGTTTTGTAATTCATTCCTTTAACATATTTTTCATAATCTTTATCCACAACCAAGCGATAATATTTTTCTTTTAATGCATCTTTTACATTTGATAGTGTTAAATCGTAGAGCGCGCAGTCCATGGACTGCGCGCCAGCAATCAATCCAACTAATTTTTCCGCGCAATCATCGCGCGGGCAGAAATAAACTTCAATTGCCGCGCCCTCTTCCGCCGGAATAATTTTACTTTCTGCAACCGCAGCGCCAGTGATGCCAGAAAAGTTTTGGTATAAAAACCAAAGCCCGAACACGACTGCAAACGTGAGGATAAACATTAATAACTTATATTTGATTTTCATGCGCAACATCCTCCAAACCTTTTATGAAACCAAGCCGCCACACATTATTTATAGCGAATGTTGCGCTGGCAAGCCCGCCGCCAAATATGGTAATAAATCCGTTGTTTGCGTACAAACCCAGTGCCGCGAGTGAGCTGCCAACAATATAGCCTGCGCAGGCCAGCGCCTTGGCCGGCGGTTTCATCTTACAGTAAGCGAATAAGTCAGTTATTTTGTAGACGGCATACATGCAGCAATAAGGGGGAAAGGTTATAAAAATACTATTGAAGCAGATTGTATATGATAATTACAATCCTCAAAGACTACAAAGAGTCTGAGAAGAGGTGCAGCATCCTGTGGCTGCGCGGAAAGAAAGGATTTGAATTTCTCGACAGGCGGAAGTTTGACGAGTATGATTTCTCAGGCTTTACCCTGCTGCATCCGGATGGCAAGCCAATCGAGAAAATAGGAAAAAACGAAAAAATCCTGCTTGTGGACTCCAACTGGCGCAAGGCAAAGAGAATGTACAACAGGCTTGCGCTTAAATACGACTTGAACTCGCAAACGAGTTCAAGGAATGGAAAACGCTCGAGCGTTTTTCATAATTTGAAAAAAATCAGGATTGACGGCTTCCGATCGGCGTATCCCTGGAAGAAAGGCAGGCCAGACAATGGGCTCTGCTCCATCGAAGTCCTTTGGGTGCTGAGCTTGCTGGCCGGCAAGCGGGATGACTCGCTGCTTGAGAATTACAGATGGAAGATGGAGTTTTTGGAATTGAATAAAAAATTTTAATATAATATATCATACGTTCCACCACAAAATAGTTTAATTGTTTTGCAAACTTTCTCCAAAGCTTCGTGCAAATAATCGTGCGTGGTATTTTTATTTCCTTGGACGTAAACAATAAACTCCGTTGTTCTTTTTTTTTTCTTTTTTTCATTGCATTGTTTTACATCCATTCTGCACAAAATCTTTTCTCCATCTACACAGGCGTACTCGCCTGCGGAAATTTTTACTGGTATGATATCACCAAGTGGAGTGTATCTTTCAGAACCATCGGTTATTTTGAAAATTACATCGCCTTTGATGTGCGCAATATCGTGCGCACCAATTGATAAAAAAGTTTCTGCAGAAACAAGATTGTAACAATCAACAATGGTATTTATGTTTGGAAGTTGTCCATTTTTCTTAGCAAGATTAATTAAGTGTTCTGCTGGCGGCGCATAGCTAACCGCACTAATTTTAGAATAAAGTTCTTTGTAGCCATTTAGAATTTTATTGTTAATTGTGCTTTTTGTTTGTAACTTGTCTGCAACGTCTTTCTTTAATTTATCCAGTGGCTTGCTTCTATTGGAGATATTGGCACCTTTAACTAAAGCCATGCAAACACTAATCCCAAGTTCTTTAACTTGCGGAGTAATGATTAATTTCATTTCTTTTCCCTTGTATATCCATACCTGTTGACATGCCCGCAGGCCTTGCACTTGTACTCAACTGCTTTTGTCTTTGCGTTTGTCCTGATAGAAACATTTTTTGAAGTGAAATAGTGATAGCACTTGTGGCAGTAGCGCATCTTGTACTCCTTTGGGATTTTCACGTTCAGCTTCATTGCAATCTTCCGCGCCAAAAACACATAACGGTTTGCATATTCTGGATTCAGCTTTGCCTCTCGGAATAAAATTTCTATCCGCTCGCTGGCGATCTGCTGGAGCTTCGGGTCTTGGTTGCGGTGAATCATTTTTCAGCGATAATAATAAGCCTATGCGCGTTTGTTTTAATACCTTTTGTGGTAGAATACTTATTAATAATTTTATTTATAAGTTTATAGTCTTTTTTAAGATTAAAGTTTGGTATTATTGGCGTTCTTGATAAACGCAAAACCAAATCGCGCTTTGTGGCAAAATATTCAGTCGGATTATAATATTTAGTTCTTATTTTTCTAAACCCTACCTTTTTTAGAAGCTGTTTTTTATTTTCTGCTTCACTAACATTATTGATCAACCCACAATAATTCTGCCCGCGCCCAAAAGTTCTTTTTATGTTTTCTTTATCTTTCTCGCCGATTGTAATTTCTATAAGCCTACCGCCTTTTTTCAAAACCCTAAACGCCTCGCGCGCAAATCCAATATTATCTGTGGCAGGCCCACGCTGGCTTGTCACAATATCAAATTTTTCTTTTTCAAATGGCAGGTTGCGACCATCCGCAACTTCAAAATATACATTTTTAATCCGTAGATTTTTGGTACGTAATTTCGCATAATTTATCAGCTTGCGCGCGGGATCAATGCCCCATACCTCTTTTGCATGCTTAGCGAGTAAAATCGGTGTTTTGCCTAAGCCAGTTCCAATATCTAATAAACTTTTGGTTTTGCTGAGATTTTTTATAACCAAATTCAAGAAATTTTTTTCAGGATTTTCGCCAATAAGTTTTCTTTTTTCTTTTCTTTTATCCAAAAATGCTCGCGTCCAAAAAGTTGCGTTGCCAATCCACTTTTTCATTTAATTCCTTTCTCGCACGAATACTCTATCTTATCCCCAGTCAGCGGGTTTGTCAGGTTGATTTTGATTTTGTCATCGCCGATCGTGTTTCCAAGTTTTTCTTCAGCGGCTTTTTCCGCGTTAGTTAATTTATCACTGACTAAACTCTTTACCGCGTTGCCGGTTATTCTGGCCAGATCATCCCCGAAGCCGGCCACGTAGATTGCGCTGGCTATCAGTACAATTACAAGAACAACCGCAAGGAAACCCTTGGCCATAAGAATTAGTTATGTCTGGCGTATAAAAAAGTATTGAATGCCAGCAGCTCTCCTGCCTTCCCGCGTACGACGCAGTACAAACAGAAACGTTGGCAGGCTTTCAGCCACACTGAAATAGACCGAAATCATATTTCGGGCGTGTTAACTTCCGAGATCGAAACGGGATCGGGTGTTGCCCTGCCACTTTGACCGCTAGCGGTCAAATCTGCATAAAGGGGATTTAAAAGGTTTGTGTCAGAGATTAGTAAAAAGGGCTCGCTTGCGCGAGCCCGAGTTGGAGGTGTGAGATCTGGCTTTCGTCAGAAATCACTACAAAGTAATAGTAATATGTATTTATAAAACTTTCGGTAATTGTTTGCTACATTATATATTTTTGACTAAACTGTTTGGTTTAAACAACAGTTAAAATAGAAGCATATATTTTAAAAGCCACAGCACTAAATACAATCGGCCATGATGAAAATAGAGCTCAATGAGATAACACAAAAGCTTGCGCTTTTGCTAATCTCATCTCGCAGGATTACACTATGATGAAAATAGAGCTCAATGAGA
>JACOYC010000009.1 GCA_016182015.1 Nanobdellati archaeon
GTCGGATGGTTTAGTATCATTATTCTTGCAGTAAATTCCTTCGCAACTGTTGGCGGCGATTCCGGAGTTCCGATAACGTCGCCGCGCTTCATGTCTTCCTTGCCCAAGCCGCGGACATTTACACCGACATTATCGCCTGGCTCTGCAGTCGGCAATTTTTCGTGGTGCATTTCTATGTCCTTGACTTCACCGGTCTTGCCGGAAGGCATAACTATGATTTTCTGGCCGACCTTCATAATTCCGGTTTCTATCCTGCCGACCGGAACTGTGCCGACGCCGGTGATTGTGTAAACATCCTGCACCGGCATTCTGAGCGGCAGTTTTGTTGGCTTCTCTGGCGGGTTTAAAGTATCAAAAGCCATAAACAGATTCGGGCCCTTGTACCAAGCCAGGTTCGGGGAAGGCTTGTTAATGTTATCGTCCTTCTGCGCAGAAATTGGTATGATGTTAACCTTTGCAACATCATAGCCAGCGCCCTTCAGGAGTTTTTCAATCTCCCCCTTGACTTCATTAAATCTTTTTTCATCATAGTTGACCATGTCCATCTTGTTAACTGCGACAATGAACTGCGCAACACCTAATGTTTTTGCCAGCCAGGCGTGCTCCTTTGTCTGTTCCATTACACCTTCGCCTGCGTTTGCAGAGACAACGAGCAGCGCGGCGTCTGCCTGCGATGTGCCAGTAATCATATTTTTAATAAAATCCTTGTGTCCTGGCGCGTCAATTATTGTAAACATATATTTCTGTGTCGGGAATTCCTGGTAAGAAAGATCAATTGTAACACCACGTTCGCGCTCTTCCTTGACTCTGTCCATAATAAAGGCAAACTCAAAACCTGGCTTGCCCTTCTCCTGTGCTTCCTGCCTGAGCTTTTCCAGCTCCTGCGGGGAAATCTTGCCGGAATTAAAGAGTAGTCTTCCTACAGTTGTTGATTTGCCGTGGTCTACGTGACCAATAACGACAAGGTTCATATGTGGTTTCTTTTCGCCCATTTTTCACCCTTTCGGCGACAAAGATTAGCAAACCGTAGTTTGCTTTATCTTTTCTGCCATGTTGCTTCACAAGCCATCACAAATGTCTCATTTTTAAATCTTTGCTTTTAGCCTGAGTGATACTTTATTACAATATTACATATTTATAAGCCTTTTGTATACATATTTATATATTTTTATATATTAAGTCGCAATAAAACAATACATCAGCAGCACAAACAAGCTGGCCGCAAGTGCCTGCGGAAGGGCAAGGCCAAACAGCATCCAGAACAAAATGGCCGCAATTCCAACTGAAACAAAAAACCAGATGCAGACTATGCCAACGTTCTTCGGGCTTGCTTTTTTAGAATATGCTGAAAACAGGATGAACGGGCCATCGTACGGAAAAATTACAAACGATATCGCGTATAAAAGCAACACAACTGCAGCTGCAAAACCTGCATCTAATATGCTGGCCGGAATCTTAAACCAGCTGAATGCCAGCCTGAAAACCACCGCGCCAAAAAGCCACTGCGCGCACACAAGCAATGTCGGCCCGATAGGAAACCAGTTGGGCAGCAGCCTTCTGGCAGAGCCGCCCTCTATATAAAAATCGTAATATCTAACCATCAGGTACAGCGCGGCCGCGATAAATGGCAGGCCAGCCACCAGAAGCCAGCTGAACTCATATGCGGCCAGCAGGTAAGCCGCAACCAAAAACGGCAGGGCGTAAACCCAAGTGTAGCGGAATTTCATCAGTTGTTTTGAATAGAAAAAGTTTTATGCCTTGATATATATAGATTTATATAAAAATATATGTATGTCTGATTTTTCAAGAAACCTTTGCGCATGTTGAGATAGCTCAACACGAAACATTAATTCAACCTCTTTGTCTTGCCTTCTTTCAAATCTTTTTCGGCGGCCTTGAGTGATTCGACATCGTCTTCTGTTAAAACAACATCAACATCTGCCATTTTTCCTTTTATTTCGTCCAGCTCCAGCTTTATCTCGTCAAGCTTCTCCATTATTGCCTTTGTTCCATTTGCCATGCTAATTATGATGAATTAAGAATATAAAAAGCTTCTGATTATTCAAACTGCGGCTTAGGCAGTTCCTTTGACCGGCCCTTCCTCTCACTCAAAGACCCAAGGGGGCAGAGCCCCATTAGTTCTTTGGCATTGCCCAAACCCCCGATGGCATCTACGATGCCATTAAAATTAATCAAACTGTGGTTTCGGTAACTCTTTTGATAAACCTTTTCTCTCGCGTATTCTCATCACGGTCTGTATCTGCAAATCATTCGGCAGCTTCTTATAAGAAACATCAATCAGTGACTGGAATCCGCGGCCGCCCGTTGCAGATTTCAGCGCCGCCTCAAACCCAAACATTTCCACAACCGGTATTTCGGCAACAACAACATAGCGCGTGCCTTCCTGGTTAGTTTCTATCACCAAGCCGCGTCGCCCGCCAACAAGTTTCGTAGCTTCAGTCAGATACTCCATCGGCGTATCAATCCGGACAGTCTGGACTGGCTCATACAAAACATCGCCGGCTGTCAGCATGCAATTGTCAATCGACATCCTGACGCATGGTATCATCTGGCCCGGCCCTCTGTGAATCGCATCCTCGTGCAGCTTTGTTTCTTTTAATGTGACTTTCAGGCCGTAGCACGGCTCGCGTGAGATCGGCCCCTGCTCCATTCTCTCTTCGAACGCCTCCATAACCATCTCTATTATCTCGCCGATGTGAACCTCTCCGCGAGTCCCTTCAACAAGAACATTTCCGTTGTAAATGTAAACAACCTGCCTTGCCTCGTCTTTCTCCATGCCGGCATTTACTAAAGCATCTATCACTTCAGGCTTTTTCTTTTTCAGCTTGCCTTCCGGTATGGTCCCTTCCTTGATTGCCTTGTAAACGCCAGGCTCCAGCGGCTCAACCTTCATGTAAACCTTGTTATGTTTGTTCGGCGACTTGCCCTCCAAAATTTCTGATGGTTTTGCAACAGTCTCGCGGTAGACAACGACCGGCGGCGAGACAACAATCTCAATTCCCTTTTCCTTGATTTTTCTCTCAACCTTTGCGTCAAGGTGCAGCTCGCCAAGCCCTGACACCAAAATTTCCCCGGTTTCCTGCGACACCTTGATTTTCAGCGTGGGGTCTTCTTTTGTCAGGATGTTCAGAAAATCAATAAGCTTCGGCAGGTCCTGCGGGTTCTTTGGTTCTATCGCTTTTGTAACAACCGGCTCGAATACATGCTTAATAGATTCGAACGGATCAAGTGTGTTGCCTGGCTCTGTAAGTGTTTCCCCGACAGAAATATCATTAAGCCCGACCAGGCCAACAATATTGCCGGCCACTGATTCGCTGATCGGGACGCGCCGCGAAGCTATAAAAGTTGAAAGCTGCTGTACTTTAGAGTCCCTGTCTGCCCTGACAAGGTGCAGTATCTGTCCCTCAACCATCTTTCCGGAAAAAATTCTCGCTGTCGCAATCATGCCGGCGTGCTGGTCATAAACAACCTTTGTCGCAGTGGCGCCAAGCGGCGCTAAAATATTGCAGGCCAGCATGTCCTTGCCCTGCTGTGAATCAAGATCGCCCTTCCAGATTCTGGCCAGCCTGTACTTCTGGGCTTCGAGCGGAGAAGGCAGGTGCTTCGCAACCATATCCATAACAACAATATGCGCCGGCGCTTTCTTGGCAAGTTCCTCATCCTTGTCCTGCGAACAAAGTTCAATTATATCTTTAAATGTGATTCCGAATTTTTTCATGGCTGGCACGGAAATCGCCCACTTCTTCAGGGCAGAGCCAAACGCTACAGTTCCCTTCTCAACAGAGAGCGCCCATTTTTCCTTGTACTCATCCGGCGCGTTTTTCAGGATAAACATATTTATTTCATTGACTAATGCAACAAGCCTCTGCAGCAATTGCTCTGGAGTCAGCCTTAGCTCTTTTATCGCGCGGTCAACCTTGTTGATAAAAAGAATTGGTTTGACTTTCTCCTGCAAGGCCTGGTGCAAAACTGTTTCCGTCTGCGGCATCATTCCCTCAACAGCACAGCCAACAACAACCGCGCCGTCAATCGCGCGCATCGCCTGCGTAACATCCGCACCAAAATCAACGTGGCCGGGCGTGTCAAGCAGATTTACAAGATAGTCTTCACCCTCGTAATTATGGGCCATCGTGACAGTTGCTCCATAAATTGTCATCAGCCTCTCCCCTTCCTGCTTGTCAATCCATGTGAGCATCCTTTCGCCAACAAGTTCCTTGGACATCATGCCAGCCTCTGCTGCCAGGTTATCTGTAAGCGTTGTCTTGCCGTGATGTATATGAGCAACAATCCCAATGTTCCTGATGTTCTTCTGGTTCTTCATCAGACGCTGGACGTTGTCTGCATACTCGAGTTCTTTTCCACCGGATGCCATAGTTAAAACTGAACAGAATGGTTTAAAAGATTTACTCAAGTAATTATTTTATGGCAATAAAACTCTATCTGCTAATACCGCGGCTTGAAACGCTGAACGGCTGGCCAAAAGATGAAAAAGGCTTAATCGGCATTCTTGTGGCGCAGAGAATTTTGAGCAGCGCAGAAAAAGATGTTGCTAACCGCGCGTCCACTGATTACGAGCGGCGGATGTTACGTGAGTGGTTTGACCGCAGGCCTACGGAGTACTTCGCTTCCTTTGCCATATCTGTAAGCCAGCACAAGGTTGAAGTGATTGGTGCATTGAACGACATTTGCGAAAAACATCCTGATGTCATAGCCATACCTGCTTTTGATAAGCTGTCAAGCGTGATGAAATATATAGGAAACCTGCTTCTCGCAAATTATAAACACTTCTTTGTAGTTCAGGGGCATTCTATGTATGACGTAGAAGAAGGCGCAGTTGAACCGGACTCGCGCCAGGTGCTATCCGCGTATGGTAAGCTAGCAATATTATTGGCAGAAAAAGAGACAGCAGAAAAATATCAACCCCAAGTCCAGGCGGCATCAGAGCTTAGGCGGGAGTTTGATGAGTATTACTTGCAAAGGAAGGACGCGGCACGATTTCTGGAGCGCACTAGGGCTGAAATAGGTAACATAGATGAAATATTTGGGACGTAATACGTAATTAAAAACAAAAACGCAGAGTAATTACCTTCGCCTTCGCTTTCTTCCGCCGCCCACCATCTTAAACCAGCCGGAAGCATTGTTCCAGATGTAGACAAACACATACGCAAATATCCACGCGAAAATTATGTGCCCGACAAGGCCGACTAGGTAGCCTACTGGTGTTATGGCATCAACTACGAGAACATTTCCGACATTCATGAACGGATGCAACAGCTGCATCAGGCTGGCAAAGCTTTGCGGGGCCAGCGCGATCCAAGCGCTCCATGCAGTATAAACTACGCCAACAAAAGTGGCGAACGCGGTTGTTGCCTGTTTTGAATCAAGTTTCAGTGCCATAGTTATCAAAGGCAAATAACAATATATGTTTATATATATGTGCCACTACCGCAAAATTATCTCAGTTGCTTTTCCAAATATCCTGTTAATTCTTTAATCTTAACGCGCTTCTGCTTCATCGTATCCCTGTCTCTCACAGTAACATCCTTCTTTTTCAGCGAGTCAAAGTCAACTGTGATGCAGAATGGCGTGCCGATTTCATCTTGCCTGCGATATGACTTGCCGATGTTGCCGGAGGCGTCATAGAATACAGCAAACTTTTTTTTCAATTCGTTAAAAACATTTCCTGCAGATTTAACAATTCTTTTGTCATTCCGCACAAGCGGAAAGACTGCAGCTTTAATCGGCGCGAGTTTAGGATTTAATTTCAAAACAATCCTTTCTTTTTCAGTTTTATATGCATCGCACATAAATGCTAAAAACGCACGGTCAACCCCGGCGGAAACCTCGATCACGTGCGGCACGAACCTTGCTTTTTTTTCGTCATCAAAATAGCTTAAGTCTTTTCCCGAAACCTTCGAGTGCTGGCTCAAATCCCAATCGCCCCTATCATGAATGCCTTCTATCTCGCCCCAGCCCCACGGGAAGTTGTATTCTATGTCGGCCGCGGCTTTTGCATAATGAGATAATTCATTTTTCTTGTGTTCGCGGAATCTTAGGTTTTCTTTTTTTATTCCGAGTGACAGATACCAATTCATTCTTTCTTTTTTCCACTGCTCAAAGAATTTTTTATTCTCCGAAGCGCCCTTGGTGCGCGGCGCAGCTGAACTTTGTTCAGATTGCGCGCCGGGCTTGATGAAGTACTGCATCTCCATCTGCTCAAACTCTCTCACTCGAAAGAGAAAATCCCGCGGCGCTATCTCGTTCCGGTACGCGCGGCCGATTTGTGCTATTCCGAACGGGAGCTTTAATCTTGCGGAGTCCTGCACTAATTTGAAATTCAAATAAATTAGCTGCGCGGTCTCCGGCCTTAAGTATGCAACATTTTCGTCGGACTCAATCGGGCCAACGTGCGTCTTAAACATTAAATTATATTTTCGGGCTTCGGTCAGCTCGCCCTTGCACTTCGGGCAGCGCACATTTGTTTTTTTCAAAAGTTCTGTCACAGTTTTCAAATCTGAGCCGGCAACATCTGCGTCCAAGATATCTTTTGCCAATGTATCAGCACGGAATCTTGACTTGCAGTTCTTGCAATCAACCAGTGGGTCGGTGAAAGATGCAACGTGGCCGGACGCTTCCCAAACTTTCGGGTGGTTCACCGTGACTGCGTCGATGCCGACAACATCCTCTCGGTCTTGGACGATGGATTTCCACCACTGCGCTTTGATATTATTTTTTAATTCCACGCCCCTTGGCCCGTAATCATAAAAGCCAGCCATCCCGCCATAAATCTCAAAGCTCGGGAACACGAAGCCTGCCCTCTTGCAAAAGCTGGCTAGCTCGTCTATGCTCTTGATTGGCTGGACGATTTGTGGGGTTTGCATGAATTACAAAGAAATATGAGATTTAAAAAACTACTTACGGTTTCTTCCACCTAATTTCATAGAAAGTAACTTCCCCTTCCTTGTCCACGATGCCGACCAGCAGTTTCTTCCTCGTGGAATGGGCTACGCGGTTCATCGCTGCGAACTGTGTCCATGTGTAGCCATCTGTCTCGTTTGTGCAGAACAGCACCCACTTCGCGTGGTCCTGGCCTGGCTTCATGCCGCGCGGGTAAACCCTATAATCTGCGCCGAACTTTAAAGCGGTTTTGGTAATGTACCCCCTAGTTCTAATATCCCGGTAAACCTGATACTTTGTCCAGAAGTTTGCCTCAATTTTGTTTGCGAGTTTGACAAACTGCTCAAAATTAAGCTGCTTCTTGCCGTCCAGCACAACCAATTTCCCGCGCTCCATCAAGTAAAGCGCCTCATCCAGCGCGAACTCAATTCTTGTTTCTTTTACGCCCTGCTGCTGGCCAAAAATCTCGCCGAAGTTCGAGCGGTCGAAGAACTGCTGCGCGTTCTGGAAGTCCTCCCTAACTGCAACCTTGTTTCCAATCAAGTACCCGCGGACTGGCTCCTTGATTTTTATCTGTTCAATCGAAGTCGGTAACTGCTCTGCCGGCTGTTGGTTGCCCCCCATGCCTGCTTCAGCTATCTCGCCGGCCTCTGCAACTTCAGGAGCCCCAAGGCTAGTCTCGTTAACACCTTCTTGTTTCTTATCTTTGTGCTTTTTAGACATTCTAGAAGCCAATCTTATCGCCAAACGGCCTACGTCCCCGTTGGGCAAATTTAAGTGGCTGTCACCGAAATAAACTGTAGATTTGGGTTTAAAAACGTTTTCAGGCAGGCAAAGTCTTTTAAGTCTTTTGTTAGACATTACACCATGGCAGGAGAGAAAGCATCAGTTGAATTGTCGCATTTGGAGAGATTAGCTCTGGGCATAATGCTGACAGGTAGCGCGCCACCCCTAGACGGGGCAGACATAGTAGCTTTCACATTTAAAGCCGGCCTAAAAGAAGCAATTGGCGAAAATGGCTACAATGGTTTGCGAGACTTTGCAGACAGGCTTAGAAAAAAAGGGTTATTTGCTGGCAAGGGCGACACATATTTTTTGACTGCAGAAGGATACGAAGCTGGGCAAGCAATGCATCCCACCACATAATTCGCGGTGCGAAACCTTTTAAGTTCTGAAATTTACAAGTAATAATATGAAACTAACAATTCTCGGAACCGGCGGCGCAACACCAATACCACAAGCTTTAAATAGTTCTAAAATGTAACATATGTTACAAAATGAAACCGTACGTTACAAAAAAGTACCTAAATATGCTAATGCAAAGTTCCTGCGACCGCGTACTTGAAGTGCTTTTTCGCATGCCAGAAGCGGAGTTTAGCCTATCGGACCTCGCCAAAGAAGCAGGTGTAGCTAAGCCGCATATAGGCAGCATACTTAAAAAGTTTGTAGGCTTAAATCTAATAACAATAATTAAGCTAACAAAAATCTGGCGCATAAGAGCAAACCAGCAAAATTGGAATTTTATCAGAAGCAAAATTGTCTACAACTTAAATTTCATATACCAAAGCGGTTTGGTAGAGTTCCTAAGCGAGTATTTCAAAAATCCAAAGGCAATCGTTCTATTCGGCAGCTTCAGGCGTGGCGAGGACATTTCTTCTTCAGATATAGATATTGCTATTGAAACCAGCGAAGAAACCGAATATAATGTTATTGGCCTGCGGGAACTTTCAGATTTCGAGAAAAATATAAGCAGGCGCATCCAAATACATAAATTTAACAAAAAAAATGTTGACATGCACGTCTTCAACAACATAGCAAACGGCGTCGTGCTGGCCGGCTTTCTAGAGGTGCAACCATGAGAAAAGAAATAATTGAGCAATTGGTAAGAAGCGATCAACTTCGCAAGCGTTTCCCGGATAAAGAAAAAATAAAATCAATATTAGAATCTGCGGAAACAAATATGCGCATCGTAAAAGGAGTTCTGCCTACAGAAGATAGCGCAACTCTTATTTTCAGAGAGACTTACGAGTCAGTCCGCCAGCTTGGCGATGCTAAATGGTGGCTGCTCGGCTATGAGCCGCGCAACCACGAAGTCAGCTTAGAAATATTAAAAGATATGGATATAAAAGAAAGAACAAAATTAAACCACGTTATGCGCTTTAAATCTATACGAAATGATGCAAATTATCGGGGCTTCAAAATAAGTCTGGTGCTGGCTAAGGAAATCCTGGAATTCTGGGATTTATGTGCTGCGGATATAATATCAGAATTACTAAAAGAGTTAAAAACCAACACTTTATAATGATACCATGAAACTAACAATTCTAGGAACCGGCAGTGCAATGCCAACACCCAGCCGCAACCATAGCGCGACCGCGCTGGACATCGGCCCGGAAGTTTTGCTGTTTGACTGCGGCGAGGGCACGCAGCTGCAATTAATGAAAGCTGGAATAAGCCACAACAAGATTTCAAAAATATTTATCACGCACTGGCACGGCGACCACGTGCTTGGCCTGCCGGGATTAATCCAGAGCATGTCTTTAAACAAAAGGGCTAAGCCGCTGAATATTTACGGGCCGGCAAGGACAAAGGAAAACTTCAGAAAAATTTCCGAGGCGTTTGGAATCTTCCCAACCTTCAAAATTTCAATAACTGAATTAAAGCCCGGCGCATTCAACGCAGAAAAATATTCCATCGCGGTTGCAAATGCAAAACACAACGCGCCTTGCCTGGCTTTTGCATTTCAGGAAAAGCCGAAAATAAAAATAAACATAATCTATTTGAAAAAGTTTGGCCTGGCAAACAATCCAGTAATCGGTGATTTGATAAAAGGAAAAGATATTGTCTGGAACAAAAAGAAAATCAAAGCAAGGGATGCAACATTTGTAGAAAAAGGAAAGAAAATTGTTTATCTGCTGGACTCGGCATACTCAAAACATTTGGAAAACTTCTGCAAAGGAGCAGATGTTTTGCTGTGCGAGGCGACATTTGCGGATGACATGAAGGAATTTGCAAAAGAGTTCGGCCACATGACTGCAACGCAGGCCGCAACACTGGCAAAAAAAGCAAGCATAAAAAAATTAATTATAACACATTTCAGCCAGAGATACAAAGACACAAATATCCTGTTGAAAGAAGCAAAAAAAGTTTTTGCAGACACGATTGCGGCTAAGGATTTAATAACAATTGAAATTTAATTTTTGTCTTCCGGTTTCTTCTCTCCGTCCAGAAAATCCTCGTCCTCTTCTTCCAACCAGTCCACGAATCGCTGCCATGTGCCTTTCTTCTGGGCCTGGCTGCTGGCTAGCTGGCTTGGCTGGGCTGGCTTTGGCTGCTCTTTTGCTTGGACAATTCGCGCCGGCATTGCAGGCCTTCTTGGCCAAGAACGCACACCGGCCAGCAAAACTGCCAAAACCATAACTGCTACAACACCAATCTGCCAGTTTTTGTAACCGTAAGTTCTGCCACGAATTAAATCTCTGAGCCAGTCGCGGGCCTGCCTCAGCGGCCGTTTAACCGCTTCCGTATACGGGCCTGCCAGCTCGTTGGCTTTATTCCTTGCGCGCGCATCCAATGTACCAACAGCGCCTGCTGCACCGCTTATTTTATCGGACAGTTGCAAGCTTGGTTTGCTTATCTGAATTTTTGGAAAATGCAATTTCACTCCGCTACTGGAGTTTGCCTGCACGCTGACTGGTCTCGCGCCGTGAGTCAGGGAAACCGCCCTAGTCCATAAACTAGATACAAAACCCTTGATTGCCCGTGTCTGTGCGGAAAAGTTTGGAAGCGCACGTTCCCCTTGAATTGCTCCCTGGCTGGCTGGCTTTTTTGGCGCTTCCGGCTCTTTAACCTCTGCAACATTAATATCTATGGTGGATGAGCTATACGTAGCGCCGCCCTGCAGCCTGGCTGAAAATGTAAGTTTGTAGTCTTGTTGCGGCGCATCTGCGGGGAGCGCGATATATGCGTACGCAGTGCCTGCCTCGGAGCCGCCCAGCGTAAGCGTGCTGGGATTTAGTTTTGCGTAAGCTGCACCAGAGCCGGAGACTTCCAGATTATACACTGCAGCTTCGCGGCCAAGGTTTTCCACAACAATTGGGATCAATGCGCCCTGCCCGCGGGCAACACTGACGCGCTGTTCCGCTGGAGTTGTCCGAACGCCAAAACAAGAGTCGCGTGACGGAATTTTCAGCACAAGCTCGTCGGATGCACTTGTAATGCCTGCCTGCTCTGCCGATACTTTAACAACATATCCTCCAGATGTAACGTCCCTTGGGCTGGCAACTAAATTTACTACCGCGCTTTCGCCGGTTTTTAATTTAACCGCTTGCTTGTCAAGGGAAACAAAATCTGCGCCAGATGCAGAAAGCACAAAGTCTCCGTCGTACTTGCCCAAATTAGAAACCTGGACAGCATATGCCTTTTCAGTTCCGGAACAAACTGTATCCTGCTCTGCGGAAATGCGAACGTCAGTTGCATAGCATTTCAAAACATTTGCAACTATTTCTCGGGAAACTTTCTGCGCTCCCTTCTCAGATGAAGCTTCAACATTAATTCTGAAGTCGCCAGTTGTTCCAAGCCTCGGAAATAATATTAAGTTAGCAGACGCAGGCCTGCCGGCCGCAGCCTGCACGCTCGTAGATTCAAGGCTTGCCCAGCTCGGGCCGGAAACTTTTAGCTCGTAGCTGTTGCCAACAGTCCCCCTGTTCTGCAAATTTATTGGTATGCTTGCCTGCGCATTCTCGCAAAAGCTCAAGTAGTTTTTATCCGGGACAAAGTCAAAGTCATAACATGCCTCTGAGTTCAAAACGAGCGGGGCGCTTGTAACGGCGCTCGAGTCTTTTGAAATAGCTGAAACAGACAAATCAAAAGTTCCTACTGTTAAGCATGAAGTCAGGACTGAAACATCAAAATCTTTTTTTTCGTTTGGCGCCAGCCGCACCTCGGAAAGGCTTGGCGTTGCATACTGTGCGCCGGTGCCGCTAAGCTTGATTACAAACGTTTCAGAATATCTGCCAGTGTTCTCAAGCGAAACTAGGTATTTTCCTGGCGCGCATGCACATGTGTTTAACGTGCCGGCCTGCGCGGTTAAAGCGCCTGCATGGCAATCATCAACAACTACGCTGTAACCTGCAGTTGTTTTGCCGGAAAGACCTGAATTCACAATCGCATCGAGAGAGTACATGCCTGGCTGTGCGCTCAGCGATGGCGTAACATAAATATAAACGGAATTCGACTGCCCGGGTTTCAGAACAAAACCAGATGGCGCAGCGACCGCCCATTTTGCTGCATCGCCGGCCAGCGAGATTGTGTATGAGTCGGAGTTAGCCAAATTGTGGTTTGTAACGCCAAGCACAAATAAAATTGTGTCAGACGCACAGGCAGTGCCACTAGTATCGGTATTACTTAATGCGCCCGCAGACGCAAGTACTAGCAACAAAGCTGTTACAATCCACAAAACCCTAACTTGGCCATTGCTTACCATCTCAACTCAACCTCCAACTCGAACTCTCTTATCACTGAACATTAGCAAATACAGAATTCGGAGTAGAAACCTGTTTAAAAATAATTGTTTTGGGGCTTATACATATATTTTGATAGAGTTTGATATTTAATGTAAAACATGAATAAAAAATTTAGCTAATCATATGTGCCGGGCTTCAAAGTAGGATCGCTGGGCATAAAATTAGATGGCTTTTACTCTTCCTTTATTTCATCTATTGTTCTTAGCCTGCCTTCGTATTGAATGGTTAAAACTATGAACCTATCGCGATCGTAGTTGCTTTGATGGCCCTCAGTTCGCTTATTTAAAGTTAAAACAATTGTCGCTACTCCACGTTCATTTTCAACAATTTCCATGTAACCGCTCGGGATATGATCCTTACCAATGCGATTTCTTCCCAATGGCAGGCTTTCCAAAAGCCTCTTCAAATCTTTGCCAGAAACTTCTTTTCCAACCAACTGCTCGAGCTGTGTGACTGGCTGTGCAATATAAGCGCCAAGTGGCTTTCGGCGTTCATACTTAAAAACTTCGCCTGTCTTCGGTGTGTAAGAAAAACGTTCCCTGAACCATTGCCAGCCATCAACTTCAACATAGCCTTCAGATTCTAACGGAAATTGTGCAGCAATGCTCTCGGAAATAATTGGTTTCAAACCACTGCCTGCACCGTTTGAACTGAAAAACCTATTGCTATCCTCAACAAACACGTCTGGCAGCTCGTCGCCTTTCTCAAGCGTTGTTATAGTTACTAATGGGAAAGCCAAAATTCCTTCAACACCTTGCTCGCATACTGGACATTCCATAGTTTGCTCACGATTAAAAATTAATATTTAAATAATTTGCGGCATCGAAGATGCCGCTCGGGGGTTTGGGCAATGCCAAAGAACTAAGGGGGCAGAGCCCCCCTTGGGTCTTTGAATTAGTAGTAAACCTGTCCCTTTCCGCTGCCCCTGCGTGTTGCCCAGAAGGCAGCAATCACTGCCAGCAGGACAACCACAACGACAAACACCAGGCCAAGCTGGTCCTTATCTGCCAGCCCGCTTGCAACTGATGGCGCAGAGCCGCTAACTTGAACATCAACAGGCACTGCTGAAACAGTTGTCGCCCCATCCTTCAAAAACAAAGTGAAGGAATGCCTGCCAGCTACAGACGGAAGCAGGTAAACAAAAACAGATTCGGACTCGCCCGCGCCAAGTGTTACAGTTGTTGGGTCTACTCTTGCTGCGGATGCCCAATCAACAGTCCCGCCAAGCTGCAGGTTGAAAGTCTTTTGCGAATCTTCGTTGTTCGAAACCGCCAGGCTCACAACCGCGCCTTTTCCGATTGGAACTTGAACACTTACTGGAGTTTGTGTCTGCCTGTCTTGCGCCTGTGATGCAGGAATAAACTTCTGCACTTCAACAAGGCCTGAATTTGTGGCTGAAACATCTGCGTTGCTTGCTGTTACTTTCAAAACATACAGCCCGCTCTCTGCATCCCGCGGAACGCTCAGAGTCATATAAAGTGTTCTGTCATCTTCCTGCATAAGTGTATCAGTTACGCGGATTGTCTGTGATGCGCCGACCTCCGGCATCTCTGCTTTAATCTTCAAGCTATCTTCTGCATTTTTTCCGTTGTTAACCAAACGCACTGCCAAATCTATAGAATCGCCGGCGGTAACGGATGCTGAGCTTATCTGGATAGATTTGAAATATACTGAGTGGTCTTTCTGCTCAACAAAAAGATTTCCGGAAAATTGCTGTGCCTTTACGATGCCGTTAGCCTTTCCTTCTGCATTTAAGGTCAGCCTGTAAGTGCCTTCCCTTAGGTCGTTTGGCACACTTACGGTTAGTTTAAGCTCGCGTTCATTTCCAGATAACATTTTGCTGACATGCAGTTCTGCCCTACTTTCCTTCTCACCTGCAATCTGGCCTGTAATTTTTATATCCTTGACATCTGCACCTGCAGACAACACGAAGGAAACAGCAACAGATTCGCTGGGAGCAACTGTGTCTTCAAAATCAACTTCGCCTAAAGCCAGCGCTGACCGCGTTGTTGCAAAGGCTGGCGCAATCAAAAGCAGGCTTGCCAGCAAAGCGGCAATTAATTTAAACATGTTTTTCATCTTACTGCCCCCTCTTCTTGGAAGCCTGAGCGGTTTGCGTAGTCCTCATCAAGATTACTACCGCGACAATTATGACAACAAGCCCGCCGAACACTGCAAACAACACATTGTCGTCTAACTGCGGAGTTCTTGATTGAGTTTCTACATTTCCCGGCGCGGTAGAAACTGCGACCGGGGTGACTGTTACTGCTGGAAGTGTTTCAGCTTCGGCCCTTGCTGCGCCAACATTTATAACTTGGCTGCCTGTTGCCGTGTCTTTTCCGTCATTGAATGTTACTGTGAAAAACACAACATGCCTGCCAGGCCTCGCGTCTTTTGAAACAGCAAATGGTATGTATTGTACTGTCTCTTCGCTCTGGCCAAGCTTGAAAACCGGGCTGAATTCCTGCACGCCCAAGTCGTCAGACTGAACCTTCACGCGGACAGACTCATCTTTCTTTCCGATGTTTGACAGGGCGACTGCAACCTGTGATTGCTCGCCTGGCCTTACTGAATCAGAAGTGAACTGCGCTGATGTCAGCGTAACTTCGTGGCCTGCCCTCTCCACTTCAAGCACTTCAGACCTCTGGCCTGCCTGCGCGAACTGGTGAGAATCTTCATCCTGCCACTCGAACTTTACATTAACATCGTATTTCTTTTCCTTTGCATCTATCGGGACAACAAAAGTTGCCGTAGCATCTTCAGTATCTTTATTATTTAGTCTGCCAAAGTCAAGCTCCTGCTCAAGGTCTTCGCCACTGTCAATACCAGCTATTGAAACTGTTGCTACCAAATCGAATGCATCATGTCCCCAGCTGTTCTTGACAGAGATTGCAACATCTACTGCGCTTGTTGGCTTTGCTGTATCAGCTGACAAGTCAAGTGATTTCAGTACTACTGTCTGGCCTGCTGGCGGGGTTGTTGTTCCGTCTGTTGGTGTTCCGCCATCGGCTGGAGGAGGCGGTGCTGTTGATGTCAAAACATAATATGCTGTCCAGTCGCTTGACAAACGAACTAAGGGAATGGGTTTTGTATCATAACCTGCTTTTGTTACGGTAATTTGATATGAGCCGTCCGGCAGGAAGCAGCTCTTAGAAGCTGCATTCACGCCCTGGCACACGACAGAAGAAGTTGCAGCGTCAGCAACAACTATACTGTCTGGCACTGGCTGGCTGCCGCTCGGGGCAATATCCAGTACGTGTATTTCAGTTGCAAGTGTTCCGATTGGTGCGCCTAAAAGCGCTAGCATAAACGTAAGCGCAACCAATATCTTTGTCATTTTCATTTTATTCATTCCTCCCCAAAATATCTGAGAGAGCGCTAAACTCGCGGTCATTTATCACGAAGCCCTTATCTGCCCGTACAAACTGGCCGTCAACCATCCATCCTCTTACTAGATAAGATGTGTTGCCAGTCGTGTTGTAAACGCGCACAGTCCAGTCTGTCTCGGCGTTTGCAAAATCAATTATGTAATCAACAGTCGAATTGCTTAATGTCCTGTTTGCACTGTATTTTTCATTTGCTATGTCGCGCAATGCCGAAGTGTTTGTTCCATTGTCAAACTTTACTGATTGCCACGGGTTTGACTCGTAGTTTGGCAGCAGACGCGCCTGGACTAAGCTGTCAATGCTGCGCTGTGCCTGCTCCCATGCACCCAGCTCGCGGCTGGCCTGCGCATTGTCGACCAGACCAACAAAGTAAGAAGCGTTCCTTTCCGTCAGATATAATATTTCATTTCTTGCCTGCACCGCATCAGAAAATCCCTGATTGTATGCTGTCCTGTCAGAAGCATTGTTCCACTCCCATACCTTGCCAACCAAATCATCCAGGCTTGCCGGCGAGTCAAGGCCAAGTCTGCTGGCAAAGTCTCTGAAGCCCTGCAGGTATTTTGCTGAAATCAGGCCATCAACCTGCTGGCCAAGGTATGCTCTGTTTGCTTTCTGGTTTTCAGGGACAGCTACGCCATGCCCTTCTAAATAATCTACTAAGGCATCTGCCGGCAAGAGTGCTTCAAGCTGGCTTGCTGTCAAGCCTGTAACTGCAATATCATTTGCCCTGCCTAGCTCCTGCAGCTCCTGTAGTTTGTAAGTTGAAGCATTGCCTTGTTCGGAATCCCACTGCTGCAAAATCCCGGTTTTGTACGATAAGTTTACCAAATCAGACGTGCTTCTGCTGTCAAGTGCTGCCCGCGAACCAACACCCAGTGCATTAAGATAAGCGCTGCGCGTGTTCCACAACGCGTCTTTGAATCCTGTCAGCGAGTCAGCCAGCAGGACAGAGTCATGGCCGAGCTGGTAGTCAACCTGCACTAAGTAGTTTACAACTTCGCGCTGCTTCTGTTCATTTGTTAAATTAGCATTATTTCTTATTGCTGAAATGTTTGTTGATATGCCTGCAAGATCTGCGCCTTTTGCTACGAGGCTTGCCTTCATTAAATCAACCGCGCTCCAGCCGCCCTGCTGGAATGTATCGTTTCCGGCTATCCTGCCTGCGCTCATGTTAAATATTTCAGACGGCGTGTGGCCGAATACTTCTTCGAGCGTGAAATGATACGGCGCGCCCTGCGCAAACGCCAGAACATTTACATAATCTGCAAAATCCTGCGGCGTTCCGATGTTTAATTTGCCGGATACCCTTGCGTAAGAACCATCAACTCTTCCGTTATCGAAAGCATCATTAATTTTAGCAACCTGTGACGCATTCAATTGTCCAGATTTTCCATCAGCCATAAATGCGCCGCTTGCCTTTCCATCGGCTACGTGTTCCAAAATACTTAGCGCGGAAACATTTCCAATTCCTGCTGCCTGGCCCGCTGCCCTGGCAGCATCGCCATGCAGTTCAATTAATCCTAACTGGCCTGGCAGGACAGAAACCCTTGCAGGATCCCTGTGGTATAATTTTCCAAGTACCTGCTGCGCTTTTTCGGCTGGCACAAACTGCCCGCCCAAAACAAAACTATGATTGCCAGAAACATTAACTTCATACTGGCCCGCAGAAACATTCACTCCTAATTTTTGAAGCTCTTTTGCAGTTTCATTTCCAACCGTAACTTTAATTGGATGTTCCGCGTGCAACACGACCTGCTCCAAATCTTTATCTGTTTTTTTCGGGAAGAGCGCGCCTGACATGCCTGCAAGGACAAGGCTTGCCGCAGGTAAGACTGTACCCAATGTGTAAGCAGCGGCCTTAATCTGCCTTGCGGCCCGGGCCGCAGCACCGCTTGCCGCAATTGCTGCGCGGTTGGCTGCGACTGCGCCAACTACTGCGCCAACCAAGCCGGAACCAACTGAGCGTAAGCCAGGCCCTCCTAAAAACTGTGTGCCTAAACTATAACCAGTTACAAATCCGGACACTGCACCACCAGCAGCTGCTTGTCTTCCCATTTTAATTCTCCAATGAAATTACTGACTGATAAGTAACGAAAATCTTTTAAAGCTTTCTGTTGTTGTTTGCAATATTACTTCTCAACGTATTTCAAATATGCTGCGAGGAAGGAATCAAATTTGCCACAATCAATCTGCTTGATTCCGCCGCGCGAAACCAGGTGCAGAGAAAATCTGTTCGGAATAGTTGTAGCGTATACTCCGCCAACTACGGGCAGTACAAACTGCCTCTCGGAATAATTCAGAACCATGCCTTCCGGGTGCGGCAGGCCAGCCAAAAATTCATCAAGCTTATTTTTTGCCCCGGTGGGCTGGCCGGCTTTAGCAGCTTCGCCCAGAAGCCTTGCCAGCTCATCTCCTTTGCCTGCCAGCCTTGCCCTTGCCATTTCATATGCCTGCAAAAATTCTTCCGCGCCAACGTAAAGCTGTTTCCTAACCCAGCTTGCCTCCAGAAAAAATCTTGCTGAGCGGCGCATCTCTTCTGTGTAGCAATAAAACCCGTCTCCGTCTGCAGGGTAACTCTGATTTTGCATGCCGAGCGTCCTGAGTGCGGCATCGGTAGTAATCATTAGTTCAAGCTCGTTGGGCTGGTCGGTTTCTTCCATTTGTTTTCTGGAAGGCTCGCCTTTTGTTTCTCTTTCTAAATCTGAATATAATTTCAAAAGTTCAAATTGTTCTGTCAGCCTTTCCCCGCCGCACTCCAAAAGCTCAGCCAGATTTACTGCAACCCTATCCTCTATATCTTTATCTTTCCGTGCCGCGAGCCTGCAAATATTTCTGTAAAAATCTTTGGGGGAGAGCGGTTTAACTGTCACTCCGCCGTTTTGCGAGCCTGCTGCCTGAACTTCTTTTGCAATCATGGTTTCACTCAAATGTGAGAATTAGCCTGATTTTTAAGGCTTTGCACACAACGCTAAGGTTACGCTTCTTCAAATTCCACGCCGCACTTCGGACACTTTGTTTCCGCGGCGCTAACATTCCAGCCGCAGGCAGGGCATTCAAACTGTTCACCTTCATCATCTTTATCAGATTCGCCGCCTGCGCCACCTTCCTTAGAACCTTCATCGGCACTTTTATCTGCTGCCCTCTTCCTATCATCGGCTCCTTCCCCGCTGTCTGCTGGCGTTTGAGATTTGGGTTCTGGCTCGGCTGGCGGTAGGGATGGTGGTAATGGCCGCTCTTCCCTTACCGGTGGGGGCGCAGGCGCATATGATAATGGTGGAAGTGCTGGCGCTCTAGCCAATAGCGGTCTAGCTGGCGGTGGCGGTAGCCGTGCGCTGCCGCCATCTTTTTTATCTAGTTCACTATAATAAAATTCCTGCAATTGCCTCCTGTTCTTTTCTATTTCATGTGTGAGTATGCTGCTTTCTGCTTCTACAACTTTTATCCTGCCAAAAAGTCCTACCTTATATCTTATGACGCCACCGCTGTCCGGCATAACGTAAGTCGCGATTCTGGTATCGCGGTCAAAACTATTTTTCGGAACAAGACTTTCCAGGCCAGCGCCTGATCGCCCTGCCTCTCCAGCTCCTGCCGGCCTGCTAAATTGCGGTGGAAGTAGTGGTAATGGCCGCTCTTCCCTTACCGGTGGGGGCGCAGGCGCATATGATAATGGTGGAAGTGCTGGCGCTCGCAGAGGTGGCGCAGATTCAAACGCCAAATCCAAAACAATTTCTAACTCACCCGGCGCAATTTCTTTAGTAACAACATTTTCGTAAAACTCCGCGTGCCCGTCACCGGACTGAATATAAAACTCTCCGTCGAGTTCCGCGCCAGCAAGTTTTCCGAATCTATTTAAAACTTTTTGCGCCCTGCCTGATGAGGCTTGTAATTGCACGGGTGTTCCGAACGCATCACTTGCCCTTTCTTGCAGGTCTGGCATGTAAACTTCTAATTCTAAACTCGTTCCACCTTTAGTTATATATTCTAGTGGCGTATCACTTGGCCACCTCGGGGCACTACTTCTTTCGCCAGCAAGCGCAATTTTCAAATGCTGTATTTTTCCTGGCAAATTATCTTTATTCATCTCTTTGTAAACTCTCAAAACGTATTCGAGCGTGGCATCTGGATTCAAATCTTTAATTTCAGCTGGCCACCTGCCGCCCTCGTATGAAACTCTGACTAAATATTTCACTGATGCCACTCCTGACTGTTCGGGCGTCTGTGCATCTGGCGCTCTCCCTGGCGCAGGCGGTGCGGGCGGCGTAAATGACTCAAGCTGTCCAAGCCTTTCTTCAAGGCTGGCTTTCTCTGTTGACAGTGCTGTGATGCGCGCACCTAACTCTGCCTGCTTCGCTTCTCCGACCGCAGAATAAAATTTTGAACAAAGCTGCGCAATATTAGTAACATCAAATGCAACATCTGGAAAGGCCTCCTCAAGTTTTCTGCCATCCTTTAGAACTATGCCCTTGTCAGCAGTAACTGTATATTCGATTGGCATTCCGCCAATTCTCGCAGCGACATAAATTTCATTTGAATTTTCAGCCTTTCCTTCTTCTGCCATCTTATAATCTGACCTCTGCCTTTCTTCTCACTGGCGCTACGCCAGCAGCCTCTCGCACTTTTTTTAATTCTGCTCTGGCCTCAGCAACCTCGCCCCACAAGCCCACTGCTGCTTCGTACGCTGGCCTTGCCTGCTCCAATTTTTCTCTTGCTGTTTGCAGCAGTGCTGCCTGCTCTGTAATTCCGCTGTTAATGTCTGCCAAATCTGCGCCTGAAGCCGCGGCAGAACGCTCTGCAGCCTCAATTTTATCGCTTAGGGTTTGGAGTGCGGCGCTTAAACCATCAAACCTGACTTGTGCCTGTTCCTGCAATCCTTTAACAGTTTCCAGATACTCATCAACTATTACGCGATATCCATCAAACGCACTCTTTGCCTCGCCTTCCTTGACTGTTAGATTATCATCAAATTCCTGCAGCCTGCCTAAAAGCCCCTGCACCTCTTCTGCCTTTTGGTACATCTGCTCCAGCGCTGTCTTTCGCTCAGCAAATCCGCGAAGTTCAGCTTCAAATCTATTAAATGTATCGCTGAGTTCGGCTGACTTTTCAACAAGACTTGCCTGCTGGCCATCAGCATATGTTGTTAATTCATCAATCTTTGTAGCAAGCTGGCCTGCCGCCTCTTCCGCGTTTCCAACCTTTGTGGTAAGCCTGCCTAAGCTGGCTTCCAAATCAGCGCGCTGGCCTTTCAATGTTTTGGCACTTTCTGCGTGCTGCCCTAACTCTGCCTCTAACCCTGCCAGCTGTGTTTTCACCCGCTCGGCAGTCTGCGCAGCCACGTCTGCAACACTTGCGTAAGTAACAACCCTTTGCGATGCCTGCTGGAGTTGCTCTTGGTATTCTTCGGTCGCCGAAATAACGCGGCTCACGCCCTCTCTGGCCTTTCTCATCTGCTCTGCAAGTTCTACGCGGCCGGCTGCTAAATCAGCAAACCCAGTTTCTGCATTCTGCAATGCCAGCATAGCGGCGGCAGTTTTTTTCTCTAAGTCTGCAGGCTCTGGTAGCGCGCGTATATCCTTAACTTTTTTCTGAACTTCGGAATAATAATTTATATCTATCCTTCTTGATTTTCGCGGTCCTGGCAACTCGTTAATTGCTTTTATTTTTGAGGCCAGCGCATCAACATCTGTGGCGTCTATTAGTCTAGCCAGCAACCCGTATTTTTCCAGCGCTCTAATCGGCGCGTAATGTGCGTCTAAATCTTCTTGGCTAACGCCTTGTGGCAATTCGACCACTAAGTCGCTGAATGCATTAATCAATCCACTTCCCAAATACTTAAAAATATCATTGCCAACTTTAACTTCCAAAAAGAAACTGCCATCGTCGCTCTTTCTTGGCGCGTATGTTGCTGTACTTCCAGCTTGCCTTTCGTCTGCCATTTAATTTCACCAATTAGTGTATACTCCAACAAACGAAAGAGTTTTAAAACTTTCGGCATGCGGCGCCACAAGACAAAGCGAAAGATTTTAGTAATTATCATTGCAAATAAAACTATGCCAAACATGCACGCAGACCGCGGCCAAAGCCTTGCAGGCAGGGCAATCCTCTGCGAGCGGCATGGGGATTTCCAGCTGGCCAGAACATTGTACTTGGATGCGGCCAGCGCGTACGCGCGCGCAACAAAATCCGCTGGCTCAAAGGAACTGCAAACAAGCTATCAAAGGCTGACAGACATTTACCTTGGCAAGGCAAGACAGCTTCGCGGCAGGCAGAGCAACCAGATAACCCTGCATGACAGCGATAACTTTGGCATAATACTGAGCGAAAAAAGCTCGCCAAACCCATTCAGGCTGACGTCAGAAATGCAATCAATAGCTGACCGGTGCATCGCCGGCAAAGGCAAAACCGACCTCGAAGGCCGGGCAAATGCAATTTTTAACTGGCTAAATGATAATATCAAATACGGCGGCAAGAAGCGCGGCAGAGTAGGCTACAGACGGGCCGACGAAGTTATCAAAACCGGCGAAGGCGTGTGCGGCGAGGATGCATACCCATACATAGTCATGCTGCGCTATGCTGGCCTTGAGGCGCGTTTTATGCTTGTTTACACAGACTGTTATGGTGCGGATGTTTTTCATGCCTGCGCGCGCGTTTTAATGCCAAGGGAATTTTCATCGGACGTTGCGTACCATATGTATGATGTTGGGGCTGCTGCCGGCAGCGACCACCAAAGAATTAAAGTTCTTCCGGACGAAGAGGTTCTTCAAAACGAAGATGCTGTAAAAGTCTTCAGAAGCTGGCGCGGCTAAACTGCCGGCGGGCGCTGTTCGGTCTCCTCGAGCTCAATGTCCGGTATTTTTACATCTTTCGGGCCATCATCCGCTGGCTTTTCCGCTGCTGTAACTTCCCTAACTTTCTTAACAACTTTTCCGGTTCCCTTCTTTATTTTTTCTGCTGCAAGCTGGCGATTTAGATCGGCTATTTGTTGCCCAGCTTCATTTAAACGCGCCGCAGAAGTTTCGGCCTCTCTTGCCATGATAGCCAGCCGTTCCTCTGCGTTTTTTGCCAGTGCATCTTTTCCAGCAATAATTTGTTTATACATATCATCTTTTTCTTCCAGCATGCTTTCAAGCATCTTGCGGATTTCTGATTCCGGCGAAGCTGCCAGGCGGGCTTCCAATTGCCTGTCTTTTTCACTCGCCGCCCTTAAATCCCCTTCCAGCCGCAAAATATTTTCTCTTGCTGCAATTAACGCAGCAGCATTTTCCCTGCCGGCCTGTGCATCGCTTGCAAGCCTTTCAATATCCATCGCAAATCTGCTCATACCTGCGCCAAGCTCTGCATTCTCTGGCAGGCCAGCTCGATAGCTCTCTGGAAACATTTCATAAAACTCATTTAATGCGCTAAGCTTCCAGGCCGTAAGTTTTTTCTTAACCGCTGAATTCAATAAATCCCGCAGGCTGCCCGTTCCGTCGTTAAGATTGCTAATATCAACTGGCGAGCCGGAAAGCTCTGAAATATAAGCTACTATCATGCTTCTAAGTTCTGCGCTGCTCTCGCGAATCGCTGCTATATCTTTTTCCTTGCCGCGCACAACTTCGTCGACAGACTTCACAGCCAATTTTAATAAATCGTCAACTTTCAGATTTTCCATCTTACCTTTAAATTCGGGCTTAACGCGCTCGACAAGCAGTCTCAAAACGTCTGGGATACCATATTTCGAACTGCTGTTTGCTAAAGCAGTTTTATTTATTTCCTCAAAGACGTAGCGTACTGCGGCCAGCGAATCCGCGCCCCATTTTGAATTATAAGCTGCAACAACATCCTTGCTCAAACCAAAATCACTAGCTATTTTTTCCAAATGACTGTGCAAGCCAGCCATAAATTTTGCGCGGGCCTGCATCCTTGCGGTATTTTTGCTTTGTATTTTTTCAAGTAAGTCAAGCGTGGCATCAATGGGGCGCTCATATTTGCTAATATCAGCGTCACTATCTTTTGTCCCCATCGCCTTGAGGATTTCAGTTTCTTTCTTGATAATCGGCTCCAACTGTTCTAGAAAAATCTCCTCCTGCCGCGAAAACGCCGTATAATGCTTGCCGAAGATTTTGAATAATATATAATATCTGTCTGTTTCTGGCAGAAGTTCAGGCACATCGCCCGTTTCTATATATATTCCGGAATCATTTACCCGTAATATCCTTTCCCGTCCATCATGTTTTTGCTTTATAAAAAAACCATTCTTTCCGAGCTCGACGTTTGTTACTATGTTAAGCAAATCTTCAAGCTCTAGATTTTTCTGCTGTGCCGCGGTTGCATCGCGAAACTGCTGCTCCATTTTTTCATAATTTGCAATTTCGGCGGCTAATTTATTATTTGCTATTTTTTGTTGTTCTTCTGACTCCAAAGCACTGGCCGCGCGCGACTCGGCCTGCGCCAGCCGTTGCTCTAGCTGTCCCCTTTCGCTGCCAAATCTTGAAGCCTGAATTGTAATCTCCTGCTCCATTGCGGCGGGCCCAAGCAAGTGCTCGGCAACAGTCCTAAATATGTAACACAAAGTCGCAAGATTGTATTCAAGCTTGCTACCTTCTTTTTTACTTGCTAAATCATAATTAAATAAAGAAAAACCATCATCACCGCACTTTGCTAAAATAGAGAGTTTCTTGCCAGTCCAGTCAGTTGTGTGCACTAACAAACTACTTTTATTATAAATATCTACGCCGGAAATGTCAGAAATTTGCAGCCTAAATCCTTCCTCAGCTAGTACGAGGGCCTGTGATTTTTCAGACAGCTGGCGCGACAAACTTTCCTTCTCGGCCGTAAGACGCGCATTTTCAGCCACTACTTTTGGCAGAATTTCCGGCAGTCCTAGCTGTGCTGGCCTGCCAGTCTCTGCATGCGGTTTAACTCCTACTCCATCCAAAGTTTTACTCGGGGGCGGCATTTTCCATCTCCATTATAACTGCGGCTGCATCTGCAGGCCTGTTAAGCTTGTCTAAGATTCTAACTTTAACCCTGCTGTAATAATCTTCCTGCGGCTCTAATTTAATCGCCCGACTAATATAATCTAAAGCGGTGTCAAGCTCTCCGGCAAGCTCGTGCACTTCTGCTAGCCCGCCAATAGCGCAGTCCGAATTCCTGTTTAGTTTAAGCACGCGCTCATACGCGCGTCTGGCATCAGCCGTTCTTTTAAGCGCCAATAAACAATTTCCTTTGTTAGTTAAAACTATTTCTAATGTTTGCTCATCTGGTTTAAGTTTTAAACAGCCACTATAATAATTAACAGCTTCCGCGTAATTTGCCAAATTTTCATTCGCCAAGCCGGCTAAAAACCAAGTACGTATGTGCGTGATATTGCGCCGGCAGGCGTCCATTGCTATAACTGATGCGCTTCTAACATCGCCGCTTTTAAACAGGGAATTAGCTTTTCCATAATTTGCATTATCATTGTTCGGATCAGTGGCAAGCACTGTATCATAACATGCAATCGCCCCAGCATAATCATCTGATTCTAACAGCAAATCCCCCCTGTGCAATGCTGCGTTAGTGTCGCCCTCTGCCATAAGTGTTTCTAATGTGGCTAAAACCGGCCCGATTTTTTTTGCCCTTTCTTCTGCATTTGCTTTTTTATTTAATATATCTCTAGTCTGACCGGAACATCGCATAGCTTCATCAAAGCAGCGTATAGCTTCTTCGAAATTGTTTGACAGCATCGCTTCGTCTCCTTTTTTATTCCAGTCACGGCCGTCCATTTTCATACCAATATCCTTTTCCAGCTGCAGCGACTCTTTTGAACCGAGGCCTTTAGCCCGCGCGCATGCAGCCAAGGCAGTTTCCAAATCCCCGTTATCTCTTAGGGCGGTTGCATACTTGTAAAACGCGCCCGGGCCAGGCGAGAGCTCTGTGGCTTTTCTGTAAAACTCTATCCTATCTCTTGTAGCAGATATATCGCCGAGAAGAACGTACGCCAAACTTTTTAAACCAGTAGAAACGCGTGGCTGTGATATTATCTCTCTGGCCAGCTTCGCAGCATTGTCATTGTCTTTTAGATTTATGTGCGCATCCAATAATAATCTGGCCACTTCATCCTCGTGGCGCTGCGGATATTGCGATAGAACATCTATAACTTCATCGTGCCTCGAAAGATCGTGTAAAAGCTGGGCAAGCTTTTTCCGAAGTTCAGGCTCGCCCAACTTTAGAACTGCTGGTTTTTTAACTCTGCTGGCCTGTGTAGGTTCGGACTGCAAATTTTCTATTTTATGAAGCGCTACATACAAATCCTTAACTGCTATGGCCTTTGCATCTGCAGAATAATTGCCTACGCCAAGTACGGCCTGAGCGTGCATTATATGCACATCGGGATTACTGCGATCAAGATTTACAAGTGCATCTAAACTATCTAACGCTTTCTGATTTTGCCCGAGCTGTAGCGCTACCTCTGCGCATCCTTCCAACCACTCGCCGTTAACTTCTTTATTCTTAGATATTATGTACTCGTAAATAGAGTACGCCTTTTCCAGACTTTTCTTATCGCCGGCCTTCTGAAAAAGCCTTGCTCGTATAAAGCAAAGATTGTCTGGTAACTTTTTGCCTTCTTTTGTGGCGCGGTCTATTACTGCTGCGATCTCATCGTACCTCTTTAATCTACCAAGAATTGCAACTTCATTGGACAATGTATCTGTGGAATCATCGCGCGCTTTGGCCATTCGTATATAATACAATGCCCTATCTAGCTCACCAGCATTATGATGTGCGCTAGATAAATTATTAATAACCGCTACGTCTGTTTGCGGATTAAATCTCATAAAATATTCATAAAGTTCAATTGCCTGTCTGTGCTCGCCGCTGGCCAATCTAATATTACCAAGCTCTTTAAGCGCAAATAGATTGTCTGGCGCGTGTTGCAGAATAGTTTCCAAAGTATCTGCCACACCTGGCGAGCCTAGCTCTTTTTGCGCCAATGCTTTGTAATGTAATGCAAAAACATCACCGCGATTAATTTTGAGTATGCTATCTGCGTGCGATATGACTTCTGGCAAAACAGACCTATCTCCGCTTCCAGATTTTTGCCAAAGCACACCTAACATCTGCCTGTGAGGCTCGGCAGCGTTGCTTGGACTCGCAGTTATAGTATCAGTCAACATCGTCCTTGCCCCATCAAAATCCTTCCGCTGTCTTGCGCGTTCTGCATTGCGCAGTACTGCGGTCTCTTTTATTTTGTTTATTTCTTCATTTTGCGGCTGAACTGCCAAAGCACGGTTACAATAATCAATAAGCTCGCCATCTTTACTTTTCAATCTGTTTAGCACATCACAAATAAGCAAAAGTGCATCTATGTTATTATTATTAGTCAAAACCAGCTGCAGCTGCTCACAAGCACGCTCGTTTGCCCCCAAGTTATAATGGCATTTTGCCGCATTAATAAGAGACTCTAACTTATTAAAATTAAGATCTGCGGCCTTTTCGAAATGCATAGCTGCAGTTTGCAAATCTTTTTTGCCCAATTCTATCTGCCCCATGCTAAAGTGTACATCGCCGCTTGCCTGTATCCTGAGTGCACTGACATAATCTTTTCTGGCAAGGCCTGTCTTTTTCATCGCCATGTGCACGTGGCCACGATACCTGAGGCCCTGTAAGTCCTGTGGATTTTCTTTCAGCCAAGAGTCCAAGGCATTAAGAGCTTTGCCAAAATTACTTTCGCGATAATAAGCCATACCAAGCAGCAGCTTGCTGTCTCTAAATGATTTTTTCAGCCGCTTTAAGTGCGAAATTGTCTCATAAAACCAATCTATTTCAAATGCTATTCTGCCAAGCTCGTAAATGCACCTTTCGTTTTTCGGGGCAAGCCTGCTCGCCTTTAAAACAACCTTATATGCGCCATCAAAGTATGCTTTGTTTCCATTTGCTATTAGCAGATCGGCCACATCCATTAGTGCGTTTAGAGTTGGCCCGTCTGCTTCTATTCTGCCCAGCAGCGGCTTAAGATTTATGTTTGGATCTGCCAAAGCTTTTTCTAAAATTTCCTTCAAACTAAAATATTCGCGCTCCCACTTGCGTTTCAATGAATTCGCAGATACTGCGCACCGCCATGAATTAACGCTGTTGGCAAGGCGCGCCAGGCCTGTGCTTTTTCCTGCCAACGATTTTAGAATTATGCTTTTTTCTTCCAGAATTATTTTGGATTGTTTTACTCTCAAAAAAGAATTACACACGCCTAACGCTCGTCCAAAATCTCCGTACGAGCACAGGAACTTTTCAAAATTTACCACGGCATATTCGTTAGTTGGATCGCTTTTAATCAAGTTTTCATAAAAAGTGCTTGCTTTGTCGTAGTCGCCCAGAAGGGCGCAAAGACTGGCTGTGTTTTGCAACCGGCGCAAGTCTGTTAGCTTGTCAGCACTGGCCGTATTGGGATCATAAAGGACCTCTTTAATCTTTGTGTTTAAGTCATAATGCAAATTATAAATTTCAACATTCGGGCGCAAAAAAAAATCCAAGCCAAATTCAACGCCATTTAATCTTAAATATTCCAGAAGTTCATCTATAACCATGAGCTCTTTCAGCTCACCTAGTGTCGTAACACGTCGGATTAAAATCCGGCTGTTAGGATTGTTGAGCATAGCAATCAAAACTGCTTCTGTTCTTTCTTCAATTGGCCCCTTTTCCAGTGGCCTGGCAGATTCTACACGGACATTATAAGACGAGTGGCGCGACACGTCCCGGTATATGTTAGGCATTGCATACGCCAAATATGCTGTTACATGACTAAGCGGTTCGCGAGTTAGCAAATTTTGTAACTGGTCTTGACTTGTAATATGTTGAACAAAAAAATCTAAAACACATAAACGTTTTAGCAAGCCAAGATTATCTATATTTTTGCCTGCCAAAAAATTTGTCAGTGTGTTCTTCGGCGTGTTTGACACTAAGGCATTTAGTAGTGCGGCATACTCTGGTGATACGTCCACACCAAGTTCATAAGCAATTGAGTTTCTTATGCTGCTAAAATCAAAACTCACACTGCCAGTTGCTAATACAGAAACAATCTTTAAAACTCCGCGTAAAGTATCTTGAATTTCTAACTTAACACGCTCAGCTTTATCTGGCGCCGCTTCATCTCTCGGCAGCCCGCGCCTAATTACATCTTCTAAGCCGGCAATAGAATCGCGTTTGACCTGCGGGCCTGCTATTGGTACGTGCATTTGCGGCCTGCTTGCCATATCCAGAATTTTATCCTTTAGTGTTTGCGGCTGCGCGTCAGTTTTAGCATCCTCTGGTGCCTGTTCTCTCCCAGCTACTATGCGCATAACTTTATCTCTTACTGGATCAACCGCAGCTGCCGCGGGCGGCGGAGCGGGCTGTGCTTCCTGCCCATGCCGTCTCAAAATTTCATGTACTCTATCGCGTGCACTTGCCATTCATACACCTAATACGCATTTTGAAGTATAACAATTTTCGACGCCAGAAGCATCTGTGCCGGAGATTTGCAGTCTCCTCCTCGCTGACAGGTTATACATCAAGTAACCGGCAGGGAGTTTTGATGGATTTGTAAACACGTGCATGGCCTCTGCTACTGCCAGCCCGCCAACTACTAAGTTTGGCATTATGACACTTGGGTCAGCAGAGTAAGCACACCCCTCTCTAGCTGCACGATTCGTTTTGCGGCGCTCTTCTGCCGCCTTTCTCTCGTCACTAATCATTTCTTTTAAATCAGTCCACGGACCCCATCGCTGATAACGAATGCACTTTGTCCTGCCGGGATACGCAAAATATATTTCTCCCCCCCTAACGCCGGCAGATGCATCTATTATTGGCACATTCAATCCCGACATTAAAACTAAATTATTAATGTGAATCCTTGCTTCTACGCTGTCCACGCCAGATATTATTAAATCGGGCGAAATTTCTTTCAGCCATTTAGTAAAATTTTCGTCGATGTAACCTATAACAAAACCAACATCGCGTCCAGTTATCTGACTTAATCTATTTGAAAGTGCTGACGCTTTCTTCTTGCCAATTGCGCCGTATGCCAATATTTGTCTGTTTAAATTTGTGGGTTCAAAATTATCGCCGTCCGCTATTATAACTCTTGCACCGGTTAAACAAGACCACAATGATGTGTAATTGCCAATTGCGCCGCCGCCAATTATTAAAATGGTTTTGTTATAAAACAGACTATTTGCAGATTGCTTTGGCCCATCTAAACTAACACGTTTGCTGGATAGAGAATCATAATCGATTGCTAACACCGGCCGTCCATCTGTTTCCATTGGCATAATTATGCTGCGCAATTCGCCGATGGCTATGCCTGCCGCTATGCCGCTGGTGGCATTGCCCTGCGGCAAATCTTCATAAATGCCTGGCATTATATCTGCTTCGTTTACATGTACCCATGCACTGTTAATAAGAGCTCTAATACGCTCTTCTAAAATCATGGCTGGCCCGCTTTTCGCCTGCCGCCCGAATATTCTTACCGAACATTTAGTGGCGCTTGACATTGTGCTTATAAACGGAACATTTTGTTTTCTGCACCATTCATAAGAATAAAATTTAGAAGTATAATTGTTTGTTGCATCTATAACTGTTGTTGGCATTCCAAAATTACTTGCAGCGTCTCTTCCAAGCGGCGCATCAATGCCGCTAACCTGTATGTTCGGGTTAATCTGACGTAGCGATGCAGTCAACGCTTTAATTTTACTCTCGCCCTTGCGGGCTTCAAAAAGCAAAAATCCTTCGGATGCACTATCCAGATTGCGGCCGCCGTTCACATTTCCAGAACCAATTATCCTTACATGACCTACGCCGAGTGCCGCGCAGCCTGCCGAAACGCAGTTCGAAAGCTGGCCAGAACCCACCACAACAACTTTCGCGCTGTCAATCTTTCCTTGCATCCAGCCCTCAATCCGCCTCTGTCTGTCGTATACATCTGCTACTTCGTGCTCATCTTGTTCCTCTTGTCTTATTGGTATAACGCCCATCATTTATGCACCACTATATCATATATCTTTAATATCTAAATGATAACGCCCATCATCACCCATTTTACCTGATTTGGGCGTTCCATCGTACGCGACTATAGCTTTAGCTTTGGCATCCCGTACTGCCTTAATCTCGGTCTGCGCAGCTCGTTGTAAGCCACTAACATTTTCACGTATTATTCTAATTAAATCATCCTCGGTAAAGGAAATGTCATTTTTTACGTGTGCTTGCTCAAATTGTATAATGTTATTTTCCACCGCGCTTGTATCAATTTCAAATGTCGGCTTGCGCGGCGCGTAAACTATTTTTGCATGATAGTTACCCTTAAGATCAAGAACCAAACTCAAAGCAAACCCAAACTCCCTTAGCCTATCATATAAAAGATCAAATTCTGGCAATCTGTCTTCCAGGCCAGCTGCATCAAGTCTACAGCCGGGCAACCATATTTTAATTTCACGCTTGCCGGGCGTTTCAGATATATTTAGAAGAACACCTTGCTCTGAATTTTCAGCTTGTATTTTAACCGGCAAGCTAAGCAAACGAATATCATCATGCGCATACAAAAAATTATGCGCAGCAATTTGCGGAAAAACTATTAAATTAAGATTAGTATCATCAGTATCTGAATGCTCGCAGCTAAAGTATGGATGGGTATGCCATGCACCCATTATTCTGTATGATTCTTTATGCACTTTAACGCCAGCTGCAAAATCATCGGCAGAACGTATGAAATTTTTTCCAGCTACCTGCCTCGTCAAACAAACATCGTGTATTGTAAAATCATCAACATCTTTTGAACCTAATAAAAGCCCGCCAACTTCTGATCCTTCGCCCAACTCCTCTTTTGTTATTTTATGCGCAAGCTCGCCCAGCCGGTGCGCCTTTTCCCATGCTTTCTGCGTCATGACAAAGGTCTGCGGAATGCAAATCGGGTCCTGACGCTCGGTGCCGCGAAACTTGCGATTAAGTTGCGCTTCAAAAGCCCTCTGCGACTTATTTTTTTCTGCCATTATATTATCAAACCATTCCTGCGTGCTTCTTCTTCTAACATTTCCTGGCCAGCAAAATCAATTCTTCTGTGCCCATGGCCAGTTCCCTGCGAGTAAACCACAACGGGATATAGCTTTCTCGCTAAAATGTCCCGAATGCCCTTTTCTAAACCAGTTTTAACAAAATAATTCAGCGCGTCTTCCTCGTTTTTGAAGCCCTTTCCAGCCAGCTGATAGTGCCTAAACTCCAAAACGCAGAGGCCATCATAAAAAATACTATGTTTTGATATGCTGTCAAATGCCTGATGGTTCGATAATCTTTGGATTACGCAGAGCGGTTTTAACACTATCCTGCCGCTTTCATGCGCCAGCGGGATGGCAGGCCGCATAGGTTTCATTTCATAAAAAACACCCGGAATTGTTATGAAGCCACCATCCTCTATTCTATCTGTAGCTTGAACCGCACAGCGTGGCGTAGAAACAAAAATATAATATTTTATGTTGCCTATGATATTTTTTTCCTGAACATGGATGCCATATTTTGTTTCTGGTATTACGTAGCTTTTTCCGTCCGCTTCTTCTACTGGATTTTTGAATACCTTTTGAAATACATTTTCTTCATATTTGTTTAACTTTAAAATTTTAGCATTAAGCTCCTTATCTTCTGCAAGCGAATTTGCGGCATACTTCATTTTAAGCGCCATCTGTATGTGCTCTTCTAAACTATCCGTTGTTTTGCTCGATATTTTCGGCACGTACCTACATCCGCTGATGCAAATATAATTCTGGCCTTCTGTGGGATTTTGAAAAACCAGTCTGTAAACCAAACCCTGCGTTAATAATAATCTACTATCCTGCAGCGCCCGACGAAATGCGATCCGGCCGGCGCCAATAAATTCAGATAAATTTGAAAACTGCCCATCAAACATATCTCTCAGATATGCAATGCGCTCATCGCCAGAAAGCACTTTTTCTTCTCTCTCTGCTGCTGGATCTAGAACGGCTGGCTTTTCTTCCCCAGCCACTTTTTTAATCCCAAGTATATCAAACACGCGCCCTTTTGCACTTCTAACAGAATCATCCTTTTCGCGCGTCAGGTATGGTATTAGTTCTTTAACCAGGTATCTTAAAACAGGATCTGCCTGCAGCTCTGGCGGGTCTGGCGCGATTGGCTTAGCCAAAGGTATGCCTGCCAAAACACTGCTAATTAATTTTTGTTTCCATGCCGCTATGCTTGGCGCATTATCATCTTCATAAATTTGCTCCAGCGTTTCCAGGCTTTCTCCCGGAACTACGGTATAGTGCCTTCCAAAAAGTCTTGCAAAATTGCCTTTTGGTATTGTTTCACTCCCGATATGAAAAATCTGTCCGTCGCAAATAATAGCAGTTCTACTTGCCAAACTTTTTATTTGCGTTTGCGGCAGTAATTCTAATAAAAGCTCTTGGAGCTGCATCGTGCCTCGTTTTATGATATAGTTATAATATAAATTTATACGCGATATGCTCCCTGAATAGTGCCTTCCACAATTTGCAGGTCATACACGATAACTTTTTTCTCTGGATCTTCTTTTACCCTGCCCAACTTACCTATCTGCTGGACATCTATTTTTTTTGTTGGCATTGGCCTGCCTGTTGCCCGATCTATTTGGCAGGGCGCCTTATTATTATTAATATCCATGTGTATTCCCTTTGGCTTCTGCGCCAGCAGGCCTATGTCGCTCAAAACTTTTGCTTCCTCTGGAGACTGACCCGCACCAGTATACAGGAGCGTAGAGAGAGAATCCAAAGTCAAACCATGCCGCATTTCTATTGGGATTTCGCGAACTATAACATCTCCGCCTAATGCCGTGCTTAGGCTGCCGATCCACGGCAACTGGTATACTTCTTCTTCAGACATTTTCCTTTTTTCTTCGCTCTGCGAGAAATCAAATAACGCTTCTATGCTATCCACACCCATATTATCACCATAACTTTAAAATACGAAAGGATTAAAAACCTTTTGTTTACTGGGTGCGCCCGTAAACAATCTCTGCAACCCTTGCGCACGATTGGCTGGTTAAAACTGCCGTACAGAATCTGGCTTCTTTAAGCATCCCTGCCCGCAAGAACGCATTCAGCTTGTTAAGCCAAATTATTTTGTTTTTTGGTTCAATCTCCAAAGCTTTTGAGTAAAAATTTTGCGCTTCACTAAATTTTTTCTGTGCTACACAAACATCTCCAAGGGCAACATACGTATTTAAATCTACCTTACCAGAAAATAAAATAGATTCTAGATGCTGTCTTGCACCATCAAGCTCGCCAACCATAATCTCGGCCATGGCAGTATTATATGCAACTAAATCATTATGCGGTTTTATTCCGCGCAGCAAGTCAAGCGCTTTGCTGTGCTGTCCAAAACTATAAAGTAAAACTGCTTTATTATTAGCTGCCTCTGTAAAACTTGGTTCTTTTACTATGGCTTTATCATAACACATTAATGCATCATCCTTAGCGCCAATAGCATCAAATGTAGCACCAAGGTTGTTCCAGCCGACGGCGCTATTTTCATCAAGGCGTAAAAGCTTTTTGTACCAGCCTACAGCTTGTTGAAAGTTGCCTTTTCGGTATGCTACATTCCCAAGCTTCAGATACAGCTCCGGTAAAAGCTGGCCTGCCCGGCTTTCATACTGTACAACTTTTTTCTCTATTTCTGGAAGCTCTGGCGATGCTATTCTCTTCAGCCCTTGCTCGGCGAGCAGCCTATTTAAAACAGAAACTAAATCATGTATTGACTGATTTAGGTCCTGGCCTGCCTGAGGCACCACTATAGACTGTGGCCCCGGCTGCTTGGCCAGCAACAGCTCCCTATCTTTAAGCTCTATCTCTTTTTCGAGCACAGCAATTTTTTCTTTGTATTCTTGTACCATTACAGCAGCTTCGCGTTCAGTCCTTTCTAAGGCCAGCAACTGATCCTCGCGCCTTTCGCGCAGGTGTATTTCGCTCCGCTCTTTTTCTTCCTCTAATTCTAGATGCTGTTCTGCTCTTCTTTGTTCAAGCCACGTTTCAACTCTGGCGCGTTCTGCAGTTAGAAGTGCTTCCTGCATGCCTGCGCGCATTTCCAAAACTTTCTTTTTTTGCTCTAGTAAAATGAACTGCGCAGTTAGGTCCTTATGTGCAGCATCAAATTCCTGATCCCGCGCTTTTTGATGCAACTCGCTCAAAGCCATTTCTAATTTTTTATCAAGATAATTACCGCTCCAATCACACACAATATCACTTGCCTCAAGACCGTATTCAGCCAGCTTCAAGTCTCTTTTAACGCACGCGTAAAAATCCCCGCGCCGGTTTAAACAAACATCATCAGCAGTAAACTCACTGGCGACGCTCACAGCAGCTTCAGAAAGTCTGGGTGATAAAATTTCCTCCAGATCACTTTTCATAACTCCTGATTTGCCTTCAGTTGCAAACAAATTAACAAGCGCATGCGCAAGCTTGCCTGCGGCCAATTCATTTCTAATGATATATTTGAGTGTCAGGTCGCCTTCGAGTTTGTGGCCATCCTTTGTTGTCACGCCTAATTTAAAATGCAATAAGACTGGCCCATTATCCACAACAATATAATCCTGGTCGCCGAACCAGCGCCGTTTCCCGGGCTGTTCGCCTTTAAATAAATCTGCCAGATTTTCCGCTGGCATGCAGTAATCTTCTCCCGGCGCGTTGTCTCTGTGAAATATTCCGCGCTGTTGCGTCACCTTTCTTGCAACCTCATCCTCACTTTTTTTCCAGGGTTTCATATTATGTAAAAATGCTCAGTAACTCAGCTAGCAACAATCTCATATCCCACACCTAAGCTGCCGAAGTCCAGCTCTCTCAAACTCCCCAATTTTAGTTTAGCTTTTACAAAATCGTCAATGAGATCTTCTCTGACAAAACTGCGCAAATCATCCGCTTCTATTCTTAAGCTACTGGCGGCCGGGTTTTTTTCACGCGCCACTTTTCTTAACATTCCGTCAGTTGTCATCGGTTTCTGATTGTCACCGGAAAAATAGGGCGCAAAATGTTTTGCAACCGGATTGTTCTCATCATAAATCAGGCGCCTGCTGCTTAAGTCGTAACACATAACTGCAGAATCTGCCAGCTGCGTGTTTCTGAAAAATTTTGCCACATTTTCCCGCACCCCTTCCGCAACAAAGACAAATACTTTCTGGCCTTCGCCTGCAACCTTATGTATAAAGTCGGTCATGTCTTTGTCGCTCTTTAGTTTGAATGATAGATAGGTCAGCGCCTCAGAGAAATAAACGCATTCTATGCCCAAACCTTTTTGCAATGTTCTGCCCTTAACTGTGCCGCGGATGCTACATGTTTTGTGTGTGTCATCTATTTTTTCACAGAGCAGGTCATCCGGCGGGCCTGCCCACCAAGACCATCGCGCATCAAGTATTGGGACTTTTCCGTTTGGCCAGTAGTCCGGCACATAATTTTTCAGCAGGCTCATCGCGCTGGCCATGTAGCTCTTTGCGCCTACGCTCAGGCTTGATTGTGATGCTGCAATGCTTGTCCTGCGCGCGGCTTCCTGCGCGCCAAGGCGTTCTTCCAGGCTGTCATGCACGCGCGTGCCTGGCCAGCGGAATGTCTCGCGCAGGTGCTGGTCGGGATAAACATAATCATATTTTATTACATCGGAAGGAACTCTTTCCCAGATATTATTTAATTGTACAGCTAACGCTGTTGTTGCTATAAAATTATTTTCATTAATCGCGCCCTTTGCTTTTTCATCGCGGAGCAGAACAACCTGATAGTTAAGTACATTTGCATACTCGCGCATCTGGGCAAAAAAATCGCGCTGGCGTTCCTGTGCCTGCCTGTCAACACTTCTGTTTGCTCCCCTGCCCTTAAAATTTCTCAGCGTATAACCGCGGACATTTGCCGAAAGAATTTCAAGCTGTCTTTTCAGCTCAGGGTCACCGCGCAAAAGCTCTGCGACGCCAATCGCACCATTAACACTATCCAAAACATCATCGCGCAGGCCTGTTGTTTCCCTTCTTGCCTGCATCTGCGGCGTGCCATGCATCACGCGATAGGCAAGCTTTATAACATACGCGCCAGGGCCGTCTGCATACTGTATATACTGCCAAAGCTGGCTAAGCCCCAGACCAGCGACAAGCGCGGCAACCAAATTACACCACGTAAAAATCCAAATAGTTAAAGATTTAAAGGTTTCGCTGTAAGATGATTTTTACAAATTATTCGCTCGGCAATTCCCCGCCCGAGGACTTGCCTTCTATTTTAACCGGCGGCCTGGCCATGTCGCTTTTGTATCTTTCAATCATGTCAAGCAAATCCTTAAATTCATCTCTTTCGCCGCTTCTTTCTATCTGCTGTTCCGCGAGCGTGAACCACGGGCCAAGCGTTGATGGCTTTTGCGAAATTGCCTGCTGGAAATCCGCGAGCGTTACCTGCCTTGCCTGCCCGCCCGAGCTCAGCGCCTCTCTGAATGGAATATCTGCAGCTAATTTCACAACTTCAGCAATATCTGCCGCAGAATACCACTCTGTCATGCCTGCAAGCGCAATATAATTTACTGAAGTTTCAACTGGCCGCGAGCTGCACTCTTTCTCAAAAATTGCTGTGCGCATTTCCAGGTCTGGCGGCGAAACCAAAACGTGCTTGCTAAACCTTCCGCTTCTTCTTAGCGCAGGGGCGATCTCCCATGGCTTGTTTGTAGAAGCTAAAATCAGGGATTTTTCCGGCCGTTCCTGCAGGCCATCCATCTGGGCAAGCAGTGTGTTGACTGCCTTGACTCTTTTTTTGTTGGCCAGCGAGTCAAACTCATCAAAATACATAATCGACGGTGAATTTTCCCTCGCAAATTCAAATGCTGTCACTATGTTGCGCTCTGTCTCGCCCTCGCCGCTTTTCAATAAATTGTACGGCATGACAAACAGAAATGTTGCATTGCCCTCGCCTGCTGCTGCCTTTGCAACAAAAGTCTTTCCGCAGCCTGGCGGGCCGTAGAGCAGGACGGCTTCTGAAGTCTGCTTTCCGTAAGCCTGATAAAGTTCCGGGCGCGTGAATGGATAAACCAAAACCTCATTTATGATTTGCTTAACTACTGGCATGCCAACAACATCATCAAGCTTGACATTTGGCCTTTCAATTAAAAGGAAATCTGGAACATCTTCTTTCTTTTCATCTATTGTTGGTTTTTCCGGCGCGATTTTCTTTGGGTCCGGCGGCGGAACTGGCTTTGAAGGCGCAACCGGAATTGCTGGCACTGGCTGGGGCGGCGGTGGAATTACACTTTTTCCAACACCGGGCGCATACCTTTTTGCTATTTCGAGGCATTGCTGGCCTCGCTTGAGATGATCCCTGCTCTCACGATTCTGCTGAATCCTTGATGCCTGAACATAAAGGTCTGCAGCTTCCAGGTAGCATCTGCGGGCTTCAGAAAAATCCCGCGAACGTTCGTGCTTCATGGCCGATGTATACAAACCGTCCGCCCTTCCTACTAGTTCTTCAAGTTTCTGTGACATTTTAGTTTTTTGGCAAATATCTTCTTATTAGATTTACTAAATCCGGATACTCTGATGCTTCGCCGCTCCTTTCAATTTCGTTTTTTGCCTTAACAAGCCAAGGCACTAATGATTTTTTTGTCTGCGAAAGAGCTGTTTGAAAATCTCTAATAACTACCGGCCTTTCTGACTTGCCTTCCAAAGACACTTCTTTTGCGATAATTTGCTTTGCACTTTTAGCGATATCAACGATATCCGCACTGGTGTAGCCTTCGGTATTCTGCGCCAGCCAGTCGTAATCTGCAGGATGAAGACTTACAAGTTCTGCCGTTGTATTTAACTGAAAAATTTTCTTTCTGGCGGGAGCATCTGGCAAGGGAACAAACACAGTTCTGTCAAGCCTGCCAGGCCTTCGGACTGCGGGATCAACTGCCCATGGCCTGTTTGTAGTTGCCATCCAAAATACCGGCTTCGCTGCATCTTTGCTTGAAAAGCCATCCATGCTGGACAGTATTTGATTCACGAGCCTTGCTGTATGTGATGCGTCTGCTGAGTCTCTGGAAACACCAAGCGCGTCAATCTCATCTAAGAATATTATGCTCGGCGCGTTTTTTATTGCGTCTTCAGTCATTCTTGAAAAATGCTGCTCCGACTCACCGACATATTTACTCAAAATATCGCTTATCTTTACGTTATAAAAATTTGCCTTGCACTGGCCTGCTGCTGCCCTGCCGATAAATGTTTTTCCGCAGCCTGGCGGGCCGTAAAGCAAAATGCCGCCGCCGGGTTTCAAGCCCAGCCGTTGGTAAAGCTGCGGCGACATCATCGGCTGTATTATACTAAGGCGTATCTCTTCTTTGACATCATCAAGGCCAGCCACCTGTTCAAAAGTCATGTCTGACTTCTCGGGCTTGATTTCAAATGTTTCTTCCAGAGAACTAGAATCGCCTCCACCACCCTGTCTGACTTGAATGCGCGGTGGTGGCTGCGGGGCGAGGGCTCTGCCTTTTTCCACGTACAACCTTGCTAAATTTTCCCAGCTTTTTCTGTCGGCTTCTGAGCTGGTTAGCCTTGCAGCATTAGCATACTCTTCTGCAGCTCTTAGATAAAGTTGCCGCGAACGTTCAAAGCCATATTGTGCGCGGCTAGTGTCAGCTGGCAAGAGAGACTTAGCCTCCTCCTCGAGTCTGCGTGCTTCATTAGAGTAGCCAAGCCCTCTGGCTGCTGTAACCCTGGGTTCATTGCCAGCTGACATAGTTTGTATTTACCTAGCACCTTGATTGCCTTCGTCCCTTTGCCTCTCTTTCGCAATCTCCTGTTCCACAGAAGTTACGCCCACAGTTTCCTGTGCGATTTCTGCTGAGGCCTGTGCCTTTAATCTTGCAACAAGGTCTTCTGTTGGCTCAGACTGGCCAATGTTTGAGAGGCCTTCAAGTGCAACCTCTACCTGCTGGCCACTGGTCTCTAAATCTCTCAGTGCTTGCTCTGCATCACCAAGCAGCGCATCTATGTTTCCTGTTTTGGCTTTTAGTTTTCCTGATACTTTTACTACACCTTTCATCGTGCCGAGCAAACCAACATATTGTTCGGCAAGGTCTACTAAACCAACAACATTTTGAGAATATTGTCTTATGTTGCCAGCTGCAAGTTCCATTCTGCCTGCACGGTCATACATATTGGCGTGCATTGCTTCGGCCTTTTCACCAGCATTTGTTCTAACTGCTTCCTTAAATGCCTCATACGCTTTTTGTTTACTTCGCTTTGCTCCCAAAGCTGACTTGTCGGCCTCTCGCTGCGCCCTGACCAGAGTTTGCTTCAACTGGTATGGCGTCTCGCTTCTAAATAAACCCTTTAACGTTTCTCCTAATGTCATTTTTTCACCCCTAAATTTTTTCTACCTCTCTTTTCCCTTTTTGGGATTGAGCATCAACGTCCGGTGTGCTTGCCCTAGCAACTACCAGAAGTTCAGGCTGCCTGGCCGGTTGTGCTGGCTGCCTTTGCGGCTGGCCTGACAGCTCTCTTTTCAGCTGAGCATACAGCGCTGCATCCTCCGGCGTTGTTTCCAGTTGTGCGCCTAGCGCAGACTCGCTTGATTCGGCTATTCTCTCCAAGTCACTATTCACACGATCACTCTCTTCACCAAGCCGCTGTGCTGTTGCAGCGATTGCTTCAGACTGATAGCCTAGCTTTTCGCCCATTACTGTAAAAAGTTCTGAAACTTCTGCAACGTCCTGCAACCACGTTCCGTTCTTAACTGCAGTTATTGCATCTATTACCTTTGAAGCGAGCAATGAAGCATTATCCGCGCGCTGGCGCGCATATCTGTGTGCCTTGACAAAAGACTGCGCTTGTATTTTATCACCCTTGCCTTCCCACACCGCAGCGCGTTGCCAAGCAGCCTCAGCTTCTGTAACACTTTTTTCTCTCAAGTTAAGCTGGTGCTGGTACTGCATATTAAGCCTCGTAACTAATTCCTGATCCGACATCCTCTGATACTCTGCAATCCTTTGCTGTGAGCCCGGCCGAAACTGTCCCGTATTGGGATTAATACCAATATGATCGCGGTTATTTCTGTACCACCAATCTGCCAGCCTGTCAAGCATTCCTCTTTGTCCCATTTTATCACCCGATTAGCGAGAGCGTATCGCCCTGCTTATCAACTTCCCTTCCATAAACTTTCTTAAACAGTTTTACAACATCATCATTATTTAATCTGAGCGCAGTGCGCAGCCTTGGCAGGCCAAACATTTCACCGCCAGAGCCTAAAGACAAAAGCGAATCCGTCTGCGTCTCTCTAAATTCATCTAGGTAAGCCCGCAGTCCATCAGTCTCTGCAGTCGGGTCGAAATAATGCTTGAACAGCCTTGCCCGCGCATCGCCCTGATTGTAGATTAATTCTTCATCCCTGAAATTCCAGCAGAAAGGCAGGTAATTTGGGTGCTCGAACTGCCTGAACAGAGTGCTTATTCCTGCGCGGGACATATTATCAACAACAAAACATTCAACTACAAACTGCTTGCGCCTGTGCGCCTCTTCCGCCCGGCTAATCAAGCTGTCCTTCCGCGCAGTTGGCGAAAGCGAAAGCTCAATTGAAAATAAAGAATATTCGCAGCGCACCGCGAGCGGCCTTGCAAGCAGGCCCGTCTTTACCTCGCCGGCAACAGCGATTCCGTCCTCGCGCAACAATTTAGGATCCCAACTGCCATCGCCCAAAAACGCGCCCGGCGCATAAAGCGGCATCTGGGCAGCCATCTTAGTTCTAACTGCTAAAACATACATTGCACCGGGTATGCGCGTCGTTCCACTGCCAATTGCAGAAACATGCCCATGGAGCTGCTTAATCTGCTCAATATTTTCTTCATATGCCTGCATTCTTGCCGGCAGCTCTGCCTGTGCCCTGCCAACTAATGTATTCTTATCGAATTTAATATCTTGTAATTTCACGCCGCGCGCAGCTGCCTGCAAATATGTTTGGCTGTGCACGACATATCTGTTCAGCTCTCTGGCCTCAGTTTCAAAATCCAGCTCTTTGCCAGAAATCGCTGCAGCATATATAGAATCTAATGCTGACAAGATTATCTCGCAATTATTTCTTTCAACTAAGTCATGCACGCTTTTTTCCAGCCCGTTACATACCAGAGAAAAATTTTGGAGTAGTTCCTGCGTCCTGGCAATTTGTTTCCACCAGTCCTGCCTGTTTTGCTTGGCGTGCTGCTGCAATATCTGCCGCAGATTTTCTGCTACCTGTAGCTTGCTTTCCAGTGTCATACTACTAAATGTCAGTTAAAAAAGCTTAAATAGCTTTCGCTTCGGCTGCTTTTAAGCCTTCCGAAAGCTTATTAAATTTTACGCATTAAGCGGCGGCATATGGCACTCAGCCAATGGAGAACTTCTGAACAGGTAATCGCAAGATATGCAAAACCGGGATTTCTGGAAGGCTTCGCGGTTGACTCCAGCGAATATGCAATTATTTTGAAAGGCGGCGCGCTGACAGGCTATGTAATCTCTGGCGGAATAGTCAAAAGAAGTTTTTGGGATATTTTTGGAAAAACAAGTTTCATTTTCGCGGATGGCCGGCCACGGCAAATCTACGCAGCAATTAGCGCAGTATCCGCGGATTCGCTTGAAATCGTTGCCGATATCGCACTGAACTATAAAATAGAACCTAACTTAATGCAAAATCTTGCCGGCATGATAAACAGCACAAAAACTATTCTGCTCGGCAGCGATTTAGAGAGTGTGCTGAGAAGCGAAGGCATTGAACAGAAAATTAAGGAAATCGCAGGCCAGCATAAGGGTTACGAACTGCAGACAAAAATTAAGGCGCTTGACGGCTTGCGGCAGCAATATATAAGATACGGAATCACAGTACAAAGCTGTACGATAAACTGGCGATACACGCAGGATGTTTTGACACAGATAGAAATTAAACGGCAGGATTTGCAAAGGCAACGCGACACGGCTACTACATTGACAGATATAAATCGCATCAGACAGCAAATGCAAATTTTAGACGAACAATTAAAATTTTATGACTTACAAATTCATGCGGCAAAAAAAGAAGCAGAGCTTGCAAGGGTGAAGGCAGCAGCAAGCCCTGAGCTTGCCCGCAGGGATGCAGAGCACGCCGCGCAAATTGAGCAGGAAAAAAGAGAGCTGGACATGTTAGTGGAACTGCAAAAGAAGCGCGGCGCAGGGGCAGGCCCGATGATTATCGGCGGGACGATTAATATTGGTGGGGAGAAAAAGCAGTAAAAACTAATTTGTGAAATTTTAGTTTTTTGACAAAGTCATACCGCCTGCCCAAAACATTCTTCACATCAAACGCGCCCGCACCTGCCGCATTGAGCTGTGCCAGCTGCGCCCATAGCACCACAGTAGCGGCAATTAGAAGGTTGGGACTGCGGCATTTGTGGAATTTCTTGCTATCCCCCAGACTTTTTTTTCTGTTCCGCATACCCTGCCAGTCCCATAAGCGTAAGAACGCCGCCAAGCAAGCCTCCGCCAATCCCTCCCCAGCCCCAGCCAAAATATAAACTAAGTGGCCAGCCAACTGCGGCTGCGCCAATAAATGGACTTAATATTGCCAAGCCGTCATTTTTTCCGAAATAAAGGAAAGGGGTGCCGATTAGTGTTCCAGTTACGCCGCCAAGCAACGCGCCGCGGAGGTGGTGTGTTAATACCCACTGATTCATCGCATTTAATATTAACTCTCTTAATTCATCATACGACTCCCAAGTGTGTATCTTGCTCATATAATCAGTCGCTACGTAGTGTTCCAAAACATCATTAGACAATGAGGATTTTAAATTTAAAATATTAGATAGAGGAGATAGTGGATCATAGCTTCCTCCCGACCACCACGGCGGATCCTGCGAATTCGCGCCAATCGCCCACCCAACCCCTGCGCCAAACAACCCCAACAACGTACCAGCGCCGTACCACAAAGCAGGCCATTCTTTATGATGCGCCAAATGAAAAGGCAATGCAATGGCAGTCCCTAGCGCTCCGCCGGCAACCGTAGCAGCAGCCACGGTATTGGTCGGCTGCCCCAGCGCAGTTGCCAAGCCAATCAAGCCGCCAGTAACGCCGCCGGTAAATATGCTGGAAATCGCAGAAAGGGTTCTGCTGTTATGGTCTTTTATTAATTCCTCAAGCCCGCTGTCCTGGCCCGCACCAAGCTGTTTTGCTTTTTTATAGCACTTTATTGCCTTTCTATTCTCCCACCACTGCCAGAATTTTTTATCCGCAATTTCTTTGTGCAGCCTTGCCTTCCCAAGCCAGATGTTCGGCTGGTTTGGATTTATCCGCAGCGCGGTTTCATAGGTTTCCGCTGCCTGTTCTGGCAGGCCTGCCTTTATCAGCAAGCTCCCGCGCCAAACCAGATATTCAAGATTTTCCGGATTCCTCTGCAGTTCACCGCCAAGAATGCCCGCGGCCTCTGCATGCCTGTTTAGCTTTTCGAGCGCGGAAACTTTTTCTTTAATTATGTCGTTATCGGGTTTTATTTTAAGTGCGTTGTCAAGGCAGCCAATCGCCTCTGCGTATTCGCCAAATCTATTTAGCATAAATCCGCGCAGGTACCAAGGCCACGCCTCTTTATAGTGCAGCTTTACCTGTTCATCGCAGAACTCTATCGCCTCTTGCTTTTTATTATTCTGCGCATAAAGTTCCATCTTCTTAAAAAGTGTCGGCAAATGATTCTGCCAGACTTCCAATGCCCAATCGTAGTAAAAGTCTGTCGCCCTGAAGCTTCCGCCTGCTGCGTGGCCCATCAAAAACTGGTAAAATATATCTGAAGCGCCTTGGGTATCGCCCCACCCGCACATTTCCTGATAGAATCTATTTGCCTCGTCCTTCCGGTTTGTTTCACCAAATCTACCGCCGCGCCGAGCGACAGCAGTCTCCACTAAAATATCAAGCTTGCTGTGCGCGGCCCGCCTGTGCTGCGGCGATAGTTCAAGAACTCGGTCGTAACATTCCAGCTCGCCCTCGCGCTGGCCTGCATTGCTTAATACCTTCGCCTTGCCCAGCCACAAATCTACATCGTCCGGCCTAATCTGGAGCAGCGTGTCATACTGCTGCAAAGCGAATGTACGGTCTTCAAGGGTTTGCGGCATTTTTGTAAAGCGCATCTAGCTCATTTTTCAATCCAATCTTATGTGTATATTCCGCGTAGATTCTACTCGGAATTAACTATGACATATTTTTCAGCTGGTCCTTTAACTCCGCCAGTGTTGCGCCATCCTGTGGATTTCTGCGGAAGGCCTGTACATTATACTCAATCGCTTTTCCCCGTATACCCAGCCCTCTTGCAAGCCTCGACCTATTTTTCCACATGTCCGGCGACTCCTTCTCTATTTCCTCCAGAAGGCAGAGCTTTTGCAGCCTTGTATTTGCATCTATGCCCAGAAGCGCGTCTTGAAGGTTTGTCCAGACTGGCAGACTGGGCCTGCGCCGAAGCGCTTCATATGTAAATTCAAATTCAAAACCTGGCAGGCCTGCGCGCTTTGCAACCGCCGCTTTGTATAAGTATGTTTGGGGTGAGAACGGCGCGATATGCCTGATTTCAGAGAGCCAATCGGCAGCATGCCCGCGGTGTTGTGCGGCAACATCACCTATTCTCCGCCAAATCAAATCTGCTTCTGGAAGCTTGCTTTGAACATTAAGATAGTATCTCATTTTTCTTCCCGGTTCCTGCGCAAAATCCCCAAGTTTTAGTATTGTCTCGATATTATCAGCAACCTGCACTTCAGCAGGCTCGGCTACGCTAATACTGCTAATCAAATCCCTAGCTATTTTGTGCAGCTCGAGTTTCGGTATGTCCAGTGGTTTTGTCACAATAACATCTATCGGAGCCGCCTCCGCCTGCGTAGCAGACATAATCTGTTCTTCCGCAAGCTCAGGGGCCATCTCCTGCACTTCTTTTTTGCCAAGGATTTCAACACTGCCACCGGGATATGTTGCGCTCCTTGAATTTTGCGTGAGCCTTTCAGATAAGGGTTTGAGATTAGACTGGTTGCCGGTAAAACGCGTGTACTGTGCAGACCGCAATCTATCGCTGCTCAAAGCGTTTATATCAGAAAGTTCGGTAGCAACCGGCAATCCATCGCCGGCTAGCACAAAAACATCGCCTCTGACATTCCACTGGCCGCGGTATTGCGTGGCGCCACGCAAATCAACAACTGTAACGTGGAGGGCATCGCTTGCCATTACTTTCCCAGGTTTGCCTCTGTCGCCTTTAATTCGCAGGACTGCCTGATGCGTTACGAGCCACTTAGCCAACTCATCGCTAATCTCGCTGCCAGCCATGCCAAATAACAAACAAAAAGCGATTTAAGTCTTTCTATTGCGCTTAATTAAAACAGTAATTAATTAAAAACAAACAAAATTAAAAAATACAAAACTAAAAATAAGCCTTAGTACTTCTCAATCTTCTTTCCGTTACCCTTGCCGTTCCTTGTCACGACAAGCACGATTGCCAGTATCGCTACAAGTATCACGAGCGCGCCAAAGCCTATTGTCACCGTGTTTCCGCTCAGCTTCAGTGCTGATGCGCCTGTCGCAGGAGAAAACTGCTCAACCGTTGTTGTGCCGGCCTTCACAAGCGTTGTCAAAACCTTGCTTGAAAGGACTGTAGTTCCGGAAACAACTGAAACTGTTGCGCTGTGGTCGCCGGCTGATGCATCGCGCCTCGGAGTCAGGTAAACAAACAATTGCGAGCTGGCCCCGGGAGCCAGAGTAAGTTCTGACGGCTCTGCGCTTGCAGTCGCCCAGTCCTGCGTTCCGCTCACGTCAACCCTAAAAGTTGCTGCCGTGGCCTGCGTGTTTGTAACAGTTATTGTATATTTTACTGCCTGGCCCCGCTCTGCAACTGCAGATGCCTGCTGGACAGCTATTGCCGCAACAGCAGATTCTGAAGTTGTGCCTGTGCCACTTGCAACTGCCTGCGCGCTGCAGCCAACTGTAAGTTTGACCGGCTCGGTCTGCTCTGTCTTGCCGTCATTGTAGCTGGATGTAACATCAAGTGTATAGTCCTGCGCCTTAGCTGTGGCCGGCACACTGATGGCCAGCCTTGAAACCTTTTCAGCGTCAGAGCCTTCTTTCTTTAGCGTGAACTGGCCCGTACTTAGTGAAGTTCCGAGTGCATTATTTTTCACATTTACTGTTACGTCTTCCTCGGAATTTCCGATATTTATTGTTTTAACTGCTATCTCTGTGCTTCCGCCGCAGGTCGCTTCTGGCGGGTTGAATGCGATAGAATCAAATATTATTTTATGATCCTGCCGCGTTACCTTAAATTCTTTCACATAGTAGTCTGTAAATAAAGTCCCGTTCTCATCGCTGCCTTCTGCAACAATATTAAGCGCAAGGTATGTTGTCAAATCAGTCGTGCTCTTTCTTGCACCAGTTGACAGCCTGAATTTTAATGTTATTTCGTCTTTCGTGTCGGCGGCAGAAAGGTCAAATTTATCTTCCTGCACCCTTTCGCTGTATCTTTTTACAGTGCTGTCCTTTACACCGGACACCCATGCCTTAACTTTTACTGATTCAAGGTCTTTATTGTGCAGGTTGGCAACATCAAGCGTGGCTTCGAAATCGTCGCCAGGCTCGTGTTCATCCTCGTCGCCCGAGACATCTGTAACGTCGATGTTTCTTACAAGGAGTTTTTCATTGTCTGAAGAATCTTTCACAAAATATCTCACCGCTTTTGAATTTGTTGCGCCCGAGCTGTCAGTCGCTGTCAGTGTAACATAATGATATCCGACGTCAGCATCTGTCGGCGTGAAGGAAATTGTTCCATCGTCCTTCATAGTAAATGTTGTCCACTCTGTTGAGGATGAATATTTCAAAGAGTCGCCGCTCGGCAGGCCTGCATCAATCGGCTCGTTCGCATTCCTCTCTGCAATCTTGTCCTGATGCTGCGTATTTGCTGTCAGGACAATTGCATTGTTCGCTGAATTGCTTGAAACTGCTACAGTGTTTGTTGTCGAAAGTACCACGACATCCTTGCTCAGCTTCGCAAGATTAAGGTCTGGATCTGAATTCGCAACAGTGAGCCTGAAATCTTCTGTATCGCTGTCGCCATTCGCATCAGTAACAGTAACAGTTACTGTGTAAGTGCCAATCTCGCTGTGCCTGCCGGTATAAGATATTTTCCCGGTATTTTTGTCTATGCAGATGCCGGCCTGCCCTGCTGGACATGCGCCCTGTGCGTTTTGCGCGCCAACCTGAAGCTTTGGCTTTGCCTGATCTACATTGACATCGTCAACAACATATGCTAACGGGGCAACACCGCCGCTGACTACGACTGGCAAGCCATTCACGCCGCCGAGGGCCGAGCCTTCTAGAGCGGTCTGGTCAGTAAGCTCTGCAACAACTGGCACTGCAGCAGAAACTGCCGAAAAGGATAACACTGCGGTTAGTATCGAAAACGCCAATAATAGCGCTCTGTAGTTCATTTTACACCTCAATTGCGACTTTGTAGTAACGAAAGGCATTTAAATCTTTCGCCTTACTGTATGAAAACAATTATTTTTCAAACTCAGGCCATGCAACATATTTAACAAAAAAATATCCCTTTAATTTGTCCGCCAAAGAACGCGCCGGTGGCGTCATTGAATATGCCCTTTGCGCGGCTCGATTTACACTAACTGCTTCTATAGCTGGCAGGTGCGCGCGGCTAACTATATCACACATACTGCAGGTACAAAATATTTTGCTGCTGCTTATTTCGAAATCCGAAAGTCCGCCGTGGCTTGCCTCAAAAACATACAACGGATGCGCATAGGCATCATGGACATTCCTATCCTTGCGGGTTTGTAAGATGACTTTCGCAAAGCCAGCTACTTGCCCGTTAACGGCCTGTAAATATATATCTATAAACTGTTGTTCACTCAATTGTCCGGCGCCGAGCACGCCGCCCAGTATACTTGATGTTCTGCCATTGCTTTTAATTGCTAAACTGATTTGCGCCTCTAAATTATATGGGCTTTTTTGCTCTCTCGGTTTGTCAGGCCTGCAGCCTACATGCCTGCCGCCTTTAGAATTATATACTGTTAGTAGCGCACCGCAATCTGTACAGAATGCCATCGGACTGTATGATTAGTAAGTAATATAATACTTACGTTATAATATGATACGTATGTTAAGCGCCCCGGCGAAGATATGTTATGTAGTATATATTTAGTAGAGTATATACTACCATTGAACTCCGGACCCCCTGCTAGCTTCTCGTGGCACCCAAAGTTTGTGCGATCGAAGATCGCACTGGTTCTTTCTTTAGATGCCCGGGAGCGTTTCTTTCTTCTCAAGAAAGAAAAGCTGCCGTTAGAAGGCAGGTGCTCTATTTACTCCTGCATTTCTGCAGTCCAAGCTGAGCTACCGGGGCACGATAAGTATTTTAAATCGGGTTTTATAAAGAATTCTATGCCAATCGACTTCCGAAAGACCCAATCTGAACAAAGTTCAGATGGGCCCAGAAAAATCCTAGATTTTTCTAAGGTAGAAAAAAAGTGGCAGCAGGCCTGGGAAGATAAAAAAATCTTCCGCGCAAAGGAAAGTAGCAAGAAAAAGAAATTTTACAATTTAGAAATGTTCCCCTACCCGTCTGCAACCTTCCTGCACATGGGCCACGTTCGCAACTTCACAATCGGCGACGTCATAGCAAGATTCAAACGAATGCAGGGCTTCAACGTGCTTTACCCATTCGGCTATGACTCATTCGGCTTGCCAGCGGAGAACGCAGCAAAGAAGGCCGGCATCCACCCAAAAAAATACACTGAAGATGCAATTAAAAAAATTACTGAATATTTGAAGGCATTGGGAAACAGTTATGATTGGTCCCGTGTTATTGCAACGCACGAGCCAGAATATTACAAATGGAACCAGTGGTTCTTCCTGAAATTTTTGGAGCGCGGCCTGGTTTACAGAAAAAAGGCGCCGGTGAACTGGTGCTCGGAGTGCAAGTCAACTTTAGCAAATGAGGAAGTGGTTAGTGGTTGCTGCTGGCGCCACGAAGAAACTCAGGTGGAACAGAAAGAGCTGGAGCAGTGGTTCCTCAAAACGACTGCGTACGCAGACGAACTGCTGAAAGATTTAGACAAGCTGAACTGGTCGAACAGAATAAAAAACTTGCAGAGGAATTGGATTGGGAAGTCGCAAGGCGTTCTGATTGATTTCAAAATCAAGGGCAGCAAAAATACGTTGCAAGTTTTCACAACGAGGCCAGATACAATCTTTGGAGTCACCTTTGTTACGGTTTCGCCAAAACACAAATTAATTTCTGAATTGGCAAAAGAAAATAAGTCCGAACTAGAAAAATTAAGAACAAAAGTGCAAAACGAAGAAGAAAAGGACAAAGAGGGTGTCTTCACCGGCAGCTACGCGATAAATCCATTCACGAACGAAGAAGTTCCGGTTTACGCAGCAAACTTTGTTGTTGCCGAATACGGCACTGGCGCTGTGATGGCGGTGCCAGCCCACGACAAAAGGGATTTTGAGTTCGCGAAGAAATATAATTTGAAAATTAAACCAGTTGTATTAAAAAAAGAAGATAAAAGTTATAGTTTTGTAATGGGCATTGGCGAAAGCGACATCAAGCGTATCGGCGCAGAAATTATTGAGAAGACGAAATCTGGATTCTTTAAGATAAAAATTCCGTTCGATAAACTTGAGCCGTACAAAGAATTCATTAGAAAAAGTATGAAATCGGGTTTTTGGAATGAATTTAGCACCAATACGGGATTTTATTTTATTTTCAAACATAAGGATGACAAATTAGAAGAAATGGAATTAAATGAAAAAACAAATGATTTGATAGATAAATATGGCATGACATTTAATAATGAAACGCCAAAAGTGCATCCTGAAAATGTTTATGGCTGGCTTGCAGAAAATGATTTTTACAAGGAGCTACTAATTCATACTAGCGAAGGCGTCCTTGTAAATTCCGGCCAGTTCAACGGCCTGCAAAGCAAAGATGCAGCCAAAGCGATTTCTGATTTTGCGGAGAAAAATAAATTCGGAAAAAGAATTACAAACTACAAACTCCGTGACTGGCTCTTCTCCCGCCAGCGTTATTGGGGCACGCCAATCCCAATTATCTACTGCGGCAAATGCGGCGCGGTGCCAGTGTCAGAAAAAGAGCTGCCGGTCCTGCTGCCGGAGAAAGTTGATTTCAAAACAGCTGGCAATCCAATCGCATCTGCAAAAGATTGGACAGAAACAAAATGCCCGAAGTGCAAATCTCCTGCGAGGAGGGAGACAGACACGATGGGTGGCTTTGTCGATTCATCGTGGTACTTCCTGCGCTACTGCTCGCCACAGGAAAACAAAGCGCCATTCGATAAAAAAGCGGTGGAGTACTGGATGCCGGTCAACCAATACGTCGGCGGGATCGAACACACGGTCGGCCATCTCATCTACTCGCGCTTCTGGACAAAAGTCCTAAGAGATATGAAAATGCTGAACTTTGACGAGCCGTTCACCTCGCTATTCAATCAGGGAATAGTTTACAAGGACGGACACAAAATGTCAAAGTCATTCGGAAATGTTGTCTACCAAACAGATATCTCGAAAAAATATGGAATTGACACCGCACGCGTTTTCCTGATGTCAGTCGCCGCGCCCGAGTCTGACATGGAGTGGTCTGATTCTGGCGTCGAAGGTTCATTCCGCCTGCTGCAAAAGATTTCAAAGATTGCAGAATTAAAATTTAAAAAACTAGATGCAAAAGACGAACACAAAAGAAATATTTTAATAAAAAATTATACTCTGCTTTTAGAAACCTTCAGGTTTAATCTGGCAATAATTGAGCTGGCAAGGTATGCAGATTACCTTGCAGAAAATCCAACAAGGGAAGGATATGAAACTCTGTTAACTTTGCTCTCGCCGTTTGCCCCACACATCGCAGAGGAGCTGTGGCATAAGATTGGCAACACCCAAGTCGAGCTTCGCTCGGCTGGGCCCAGAAACCAGAGAAAATTCCAAAAGAATTTTCTTGGCCAAGAAAATCGTCAGATGATTTTCTCTGGAAGCGAGGCTTTTTCTCGGGAGAGTTTTGTTTCTGTTGAACAATGGCCAGCCGTAAACGAAAAAGCAATCCGGCCAGATATAGAACAGCAAGAGCAAATTTTGGAAAAAACAATCGAAGATGTCCGGCGCATAATTAAAATTGTTAACGTTGCGCCAAAAAAAATATATTTATACACCATTCCAAAAGAACTTGATATATACAAATCACTGAAAGAAACTTTGCAGAAAGAATTTTCTGCTGAAGTCGAAGTCTGGGCAAACAACAACGTCAGGAAGTATGACCCAGAGCACAAGGCAGAGAAAGCGAAGCCGGGCAAGCCGGGGATTTATATCGGAGCTTAATCCTCTGGGAAAGAATGTAATATCTCTCCTATTGACTTCTTGCCGGCCTTTACCATCTTCTCCATCCGCTGGCCAACATCAGCTAAAGCTTCCTTGATTGCGGGGTTTTCCGCAACTTTCGGGCCGGTTCCAAAACCGGTCGCGTTTGGGTCGATTAATAACTTAGGTAAAAGCAAACTCACTTTGCCTTTTGCAAGTTCTTCCTCATTAATAAAAAATGGGTAGAGCCTGCAAATCAGCGGCCGCTTTTCATAAATACCGCACTTTTTATCTGCGGTCAGATGCTGGCAGGAGCCGTCCTCTTTTAATTTCCAGCCGAATTTTTCAACGCTGAATTTTTCCAATGTTTCTTTTGTAAAAAAGCAGCACTTGCCGCACATCGTGCACGCGAATCTTGTGTCTGGCACGATCTGCCGCAGGCCTGGCTTGGTCTTGCTGGCCTGCTCAACAAGTTGCTCGTTCATTTTATTTTCTTAGTAACATCAGAAACACTTAACAACTTTTCTCTTCCGGTTTTCATATCCCGAAGTTTCACTTTTTTCGCTTTGACTTCATCACCACCAACAAAAATTGCGTAGGGTATTTGATTTACATTTGCATATTCAAGCGCCTTTGACAGCCTATCTATAACAAAACAGGAAATTCCGCTAGCCCTGAGTTTATTTGCCGCTTCTATAGATTTCCTGTCCTGGCCGATTGAAACAATGATGCATTTTGTTGTTTCTGGTTTTATGTTTGGGTAGTCCAGAAGCCTGCCGAACGAGATGCCGACCGCAGGTATTTGCCGATTCACATAGCGTCCGACTGAGTTGTCGTAGCGGCCGCCCGCAAACAGCGAGCCTTTTATCTCGGTGGCGTATCCTTCGAATACCGAGCCGGTGTAGTACGCAAGGCCGCGCATCAGGAACGGCGAGAACTCCGCTTTTAGTTTGTACAATTTGCATAATCTTAATAATTCTGCAACTTTATCAGCACCAGAAAACTTTTGTTTAACAAAAAAATCTATTTTGTTGTTTAAGGTTTTGAAAAGTTTATTGATTTGTTCTTTGCTCGCATATTTTGTTAAGGATTTTTTGACTTCTGCTTCGCCAGCCTTGCCTAATTTATCGAGCTCGCGCAAAACATTTTCCTTATCTGTTATTTTCAGATTAGCTAAAATACTATTTACTAATTTTCTATTATTGAATTTCAGAGTGTATTTTATTTTCAAGTCTTTGCAGATTTTATCTGCAAGCGCGAGACACTCCGCGTCTGCTTTTATTGAAGCATCACCGACAATGTCAGCATCGCACTGGATAAACTCGCGGTATCTGTTGCGCTCCACTGGCTCGTCCCTGAAGACATAGCCGACCTGGTAGCGCCTGAACGGGAGTTTGATGTTCGGGTTCTCTTTGAAAATTCTTTTTAGCTGGAAAGTGAACTCAAATCTTAAGGCTAGCTCGCGCCCGCCGCGGTCTTTCAGCCGAAATCGGTCAGAAACCGCAGAGTCGTTCGGATTGTCCCCGCGGACCAGCTCTTCGTACTCAATCGTTGGCGTTTCGATTGGAACAAAACCAAACAACTTGAAATTTTTCTCTATTATCTCTCTTACTTTCTGCCGTTTCAGCGAGTCTGGCGGCAGGATATCCTTAAAACCCTTTACTGTTTCGATTGGCATATTACTCATCACCCATCATACTATAAAAAGTTAAGGGGCCGCCGCCGAGATTTCCTTGCGATGCCCACACCTTTGTGCGATTGAAAATCGCACGCGTCTCTTTTGGGGTGGGGCGGGAGACCTTTTCTCCGCAACCAGAGAAAAATCCTTCGGGATTTTTCTTGGCCAAGCCGAATTTCATTCGGCTCTGGAGAGAAAAGGGCTTCGCAATCGGACTCGGGCCTAGAGCTTTCTGATACCTTACAAAATCGTTAAGGCGCTGAGCGCAGCGAATGCGCCTCGCCTTCTTTGGCGGTTTCGTAGAGCACCTTTCTTCGCGAAGAAAGGGGCTGTACCCACAGGCTCCAATCATACCACTAGACCACGGCGGCCATGTTTTCAAAAGCAAATCCGCTAAGACAATGAAGATAATCACCACTTAAACTTAAATTTTGAAACTGCGGGCTAGAAAAATCAGTTCTTTTGATGAAGGCAATCAACTCGGTTTGCCATTGTAATACAAATTGAGATTTGCGAGTATATAAAGCTTTTGATTTGTTTGCTCGAGCAAACAAGTAAGCTTTATATTTGGCTGAAAATAAATAACATCGTGGCCAAACAACTTTTATCGCAACAAACAATAATAGTAGCAATCACAGTGCTATTTGTTTTTATGTTATTTTCGTCAAATTCTGCGCAAAACCAAATAACACAGTATGCGCCGGCTGTCAATCCAGACGTCAACAGCAAAGCCGCGCCTTCAGGAGCCATCGGCGGCAGCGGTGCAGGCGAATCTTACTCACCAAATCTCATTGACATTTACATTACCAGAGAGGGCGCTCATGTTGTAGGCGGTGGCGGTTGCAACAGCGGCTACAAACAAGTGGGCTCATTTGCTGACTGCGGAGGGGGAAGATGTTTTGGTAATCAGCTATTATGCGCCAAATATCTAACAGATAGCCAAAAAGTTACAGACTTTTACATAACACGGGAAAACGCGCACATCGTTAGCGGGCCTGCCTGTAATTCAGGCTATGAAAAATCTGGCAGCATTGCAGATTGTGGCAATGCAAGATGCTACGGCAATCAACTTCTCTGCGTAAAAAAATCAACAAGCAGCTCAGGAATAAAGGATGTGCGTATGACAGCGGAAGGTACTCACGTGGTCGGCGGCATAGCATGCACATACAACTATGTCAAGATTGGGAGCGCTGCTGACTGTGGTAGCGGCAGGTGTTTCGGCAACCAGAATGTTTGTGCGCAGAAGGTTTGATTTTTAAATACCGAGTAATAATGCAAGGACACGGCACAGCTCGGTTTGCCATTTTAATTGTTTACTTGAGCAAATAGTGTGTGGGGCGTCCTATGCTTCGGCGCATTGTGCTAGGATTCCTTCGAGAGCATCAGCACTTCTTGCCCTATTTGCGCGTTGATTTAAAACTTCCAACCTGTATGCATGTTGTTCAAGTGCATCTAATATTTCTGGCGGTGTAAACGTCCCAATAGCAGCAGCTTTTGCTTGTTCCGCTGCCTTAAAACCTACGCACCTTATTCGCATCCGAAGCAGGCTAGGGTATACAAACTGGCACCCATAATCTGTTAAACTGTAACCAATCTTTCCTTTTCCCGGTGGCACAATAACGCCCTGCATTCTTAAGCTGTCTAAATGTCCTTGTATGCTTTGCCTAGAATAATTTCCCTGTTGCATGGCCTTTTTTATTATTTCTGTGCTTGGCCTGCCCCTCCTGCCCAATTGATGTATAATATATGATCTAACTCGGTGTTTTATTGCTTTGGAAAACCTTTCTACTGGCTCCAGCTTTTCCAATATGTGCGGATCGTCAACGTCTATCATGATGTTAATATTGTGATTAAGTTTATAAAGCTTTCTATTCTTCGCCCTTCAATAGCTTTTCCAGCTCTGCCTTCTTATTTGCGGGCAAGCAAAACTCCCAGACAAAATTTGAGTAGTTCATCAAAGCGCTGTTGCCGAATTTCTCTTCAACCCGTATACTAAAAAATCTCGGGTCGCATTCAAAAGCATAATCTTTGTATGCGCCAAAACTAAAACCATTATTTGGCAGGCCTTCCAACCTATCTGTATCTGGCGAAACATAAATAATTAAAAATGTGCCAAGTTCCTCGCCCCAGCCTTTGAAAACGGGTTTTGTTGCTTCACATATTCTGACGTAACAAGCTTGCATTAAATCTTTAAAATGGCTAGTTATTTAAAATCTACTAGTAGTGCGTAAACTTATTCTCCCCGAAAATTTCTGCAAATCTTATCAGTTCTTTACAGATTAATTGTAGCCGGCCTGCAATTTTTTTGTCAGTGAGATTATCGCCGGAGAACTTACTTTCTACGTGGCCGACAGCAACCGAGAGCGGCAGAGTCCATGCATGCAAATTTCGCATTATCATTTGCAAAGATGTTAGTGCGTAGATGCCGTGGCCAGAAGCTACCGAAACCATGGCAGCAGGCTTGCCTTCGAAATCTTCAATGCTGCAATAGTCGAGAAAATTTTTCAATGCTCCTGAAACAGAGCCATGATACTCCGGCGTACAAATAATAAATCCGCCTGCTGCATTAACCTTTTTATGCAGGTTCGCGACTTCCGCGGGTTCCTGCCTATCGTTAAATTGCGGCAATTGAATATTTTCAAAGTCGATTAGATAGTAATCTGCTTTCAATTCTTCTAACACTTGTAAAATAAATTTTACTACTTTGGAAGTAGCCGAACCGTTACGGGGGCTGCCATTGATTATAACTATTTTATGTCCCATAAATGTAATATTGAAAATAGTATTATTTATAACTTATTGTGATATTATGTAGTTTAAAATAGAAAGCTTTTTAAATACAATAGATATAAAATCTATTATGGATGACATAAATAGACAAATTATTAAGATGCTGCAGGAAAACGCAAGAATGCCAGTAAAAGAAATCGCAAAAAAAGTGAAACTTTCTTATACTGCAGCGTTCATGCGAATTGCAAAATTAGAGAAAAATAAATTTATCCTTAAGTATTCTGCAAGACTAGATCGAAAGAAGCTTGATCGCAACATAATGGCCTTCATAACAGTTAAAGTTGATCAGTATAAAGGCAGGCCAGAAGAAGATAGAAAGAAACTGCTGGCGCTCAAAGAAGTTGAAACACTGGATTTCACGACAGGCGACTGGGATATTTTTATACGTGCGGGATTTAAGGATATGGCGCATTTAGAAGAATTTTTGCATGAAACTTTGCCAAAAGCGCTGCCGCACGGCACGAGAAACCAAACAATGCTTATACTGGAACACAACTTTAAAGAAATGGAACCGCTATGAGACTAGTCTTTGGCTTCGGCCCGGCATCAGCAAGGATAATGATAATCGGCGAGCGCCCCGGTGCGGAGGAGATAAAACTAGGACGGCCATTCGTCGGCCGCTCAGGGCAATTCTTAACAAAGGAATTAGAAAAAATCGGAATTAAGCGTGATGAAGTTTACATAACCACTGCTCGGCAACACCGCAACAAAAGTATTTTTGCCGGAATGCTCCACCATAAAAAAATGCAGGCCAAAGGAAATCAAAGGAGTTTTATATTTTCCAATGCCGCACCCCGGTTCTGTGATTAGGGGCTACAAAAAGACGGTCGAAGCGTGGGTTAGGGCGATAGAAAGGCTTAAATCGATTTTGCTCCGAGAAATTTAATGGCGCCGATGCCAGCATCAATTAAAGTCGCAGTTGACGTCGATGGCGTTCTTGCTGATTTACACCAAAGATTTTTGCATATGTTAAATAAAGATCATAAAACTGGATATATGCTTGAGGATATTGTTGACTGGAATGTGTGGGAAGTTCTCCCGCTATTTAAAGCGCACGGAGAAAAATGGGGCGTGTCTGCCGCGAAAAGTTTGTGCTGGCGATATTTTGATTTGGCTTGGCTTACTCCGCGCAAAATGCGGCCAGTCCGTGGTGCTGTTGAAACAATGCAGTATTTGCTGTCCAACAAGGATATTGAAGTACATATCGTTACCGCGAGGCAGCTTAAAACTGCCGGCAATATGATAGATTGGCTTGACTACGTTGGAATACATGCTCCGACAGTAACAATACTAGATGCACATACTCCGCATACAGATAAAGCCGAGCTCGGATTTCACACATATATTGATGATTCGCCGAGGCTAGCAACCGCAATGGCAAATCATCCAGGGAGCACGCTGCTGTTGTTTGATGCGCCCTACAACCAAAAGGAATACTCGCCAAATGTTCGTCGCATGGGCAACTGGAGACAGCCGGAAACTCTCTGGCAAGCTGCGCGGGTACATCTCGATTCGCTGAGGCCTACGGCAGTAAATGAATAGATTCGTGCGAAACACTTATAACTTAGATCATCTTTGCTAATTTGCGAATAACGCAAAACTGCTGTTTCACGGAATAGAAAATTGCCAGATTTTTCTATAAACCTTCTGCGAAGGTTTATAACCCAAACTTCGTTTGTGAATAACCATTACTACGTAATGCTTATAAACCCAAATACAGAGCTTCTGTTATAAAATAGAAACAATGCGTCGGCAGGCCATTCAGACCTGTACGAGCGCGCGTGTCTCTTTCTGAGACGCGCACCAAAACGCAACTTGTACTATTTAACAAAATGAAACGATTCGAAGAACTAAACATAAAACCCGAATTATTGAGGGCTATAAAAGAAATTGGTTTTGAAGAAACCACGGCAATACAAGAGCAGTCCATCCCGCTCATCAAAGCGGGCAAGGATGTTATTGGCCAGTCCGGAACAGGTTCCGGCAAGACCGCGGCCTTCGGGCTGCCGATGCTCGAGCTAGTCGAATCTGGGAAGGGCATACAAGCCTTAGTCCTTGTGCCAACGAGGGAGCTGGCGGAGCAGGTATCCAAAGAATTAATAAAATTCTCAAAATATACGCCGAAACACATACTCGCAGTTTACGGCGGCGTTGGAATCGAGCGCCAGATAAACGAGCTGAGGCGCGCAGAAATAGTTGTCGGCACTCCGGGCAGGATGCTCGACCACCTGGAAAGACGGACAATAGATTTAAGCAAAATAAAAATTCTAGTTTTGGACGAAGCAGACAAAATGTTTGAGATGGGATTTGTTGATGATGTCCGCGACATAATCAGGCAAACACCGCAATTCAGGCGAACGCTGCTTTTTAGCGCCACGATTTCTTCTGATGTTATAGATATTTCTGATAGATATATGAATGACCCGGAAGTGGTGCGCGTTGATGTTTATGTAGAAAAATCGCATTTAAAGCAAGGCTACTATAATGTGTCAACTCGCGATAAATTTTCTTTGCTCACGCACTTGATTAGAACGGAAAATCCGAAGCTAGCAATAATTTTCTGCGCAACGCGGCACAGAGTTGACATGGTTGCTAAAAACCTTGAGCGGCAGGGAATAAACGCTGAGCCAATACACGGCGGTCTGACGCAAGCAAGAAGAAATAAAATCATGGAAGAGTTCCACGCTGGAAAAATCCACGTGCTTGTCGCGTCAGATGTTGCCGCACGCGGCTTGGATATAAAGAATGTTACACACATTATAAACTATGACATTCCAAAAACAGACAAGGAATATCTGCACAGAATCGGCAGGACTGCAAGAGCTGGAGAGATTGGAAAGGCAATCTCGCTGCTCTCTGAGCAGGACTATGACAACTTCCGCCACGTACAATCAAACAGAGATATTGACATTGAAAAGCTCGCTGCGCCGCAGTTCCAGAGATTACCGTTCGACTTCGGCAGCCGATCTGGATTTAGCGGCAGGCCATCTGGATTCCATGGCCATCGCGGATTAAGCCAGTTCAGCAGAAACCCACCGGCGCGGGGCCGTTTCGGGCGCAGGCCACAAAGCAGGGGATATTAAATTTTATTAGTAAATTACACTGCTTGCCGAAACGCTGTATTCGCAACGGCAATAGTAAGTTACGGATTGAAGCTATTTTAATACTGCTCTGTTGAAACCCAAGCGAAACGAGTTCCGCTTGGCCAACTTCGCGCAGCGAAGTCCGCAAACTTGTTTGCGTCATCTTGGACGAAGCACTAATTTAAGCGAGCGTTCCGTCACATATGTTATGACAGACCCGAGACTTTCAACAGAGCCTTTTTAATACAATAACTTTTTTAACTTAAATTTCTTAGTTATCTCGGCCATGCTGAACTACGAAATAGCTAAGATTTTTTATTATGCAGCCGAAGCTCGGCTGCCACGTAAAAAATCTGGGGAGTGCAAATGCTGAATACAGAAATTGCTAAGATTTTTTACGATGTAGCTGACATTTTCGAAATGCTTGGTGTTGCTTGGAAGCCTATTGCCTATAGAAAAGCTGCAAGACAGCTGGAAAGTCTGAGCAAAGATGTCAAAGATATTTATGAAGATGGCGGCCTAGAATCCATTCAAGAAATACCGTCAATCGGTGAAGGGCTGGCCAAAAAAATCGTGCAGTACATAGAAACAGGAAAAATTTTGGAGTTTGAAAAGCTAAAAGCAAAGTTACCCAAAGGCCTGGCAAAACTTCTGGAAATAGAATCAATCGGCCCAAAACGGGCAGCAATTTTGTACAGAAAACTGAAAATAAAATCAGTTGAAGATTTAAAAAATGCAATTGAAAAAAATAAAATCGTAAAACTTGCTGGCTTCGGCCAAAAATCCCAGCAAAACATCACTGCGGGCCTTGACATTTTTCAGAAAGGCAAGGAGCGCTTTTCACTTGGTGAAGTTATTCCAATTGCGAACGAAATTATTTCTATTATAAAAAAAGTTCCGGGCGTCGAGCAGGCAATTCCTGCTGGCTCTGTCCGCAGATGGAAGGAAACAGTAGGTGATTTGGATATTTTAGTAATATCAAAACACGCAGAACGGGTTATGGATATTTTTACAAAAATGCCGTCTGTAAAAAGAGTTTTGGCGAAAGGAAAAACAAAATCAACAGTAATACTAAAAGATGGCCTGCAGGCAGATATCAGAGTCCTTGAAAAAAAATCATTTGGTGCAGCGCTGAATTACTTTACTGGAAATGTAGACCATAACGTTGCGCTGCGTAGAATCGCAATTGAAAAAGGCTACAAACTTTCTGAATATGGTTTGTTCAATAGAAAAACAAATAAATTTACTGCTGGGCGCACAGAGGAAGAGCTTTACAAAAAACTTGGCCTGTCTTATATCGAGCCAGAGATGCGTGAAAATCGTGGTGAGATAGCCGCCGCGATGGCAGGCAAGCTGCCAAAACTAATTAAATTAAATGACATTCGCGGCGATCTTCATACGCATACGCAACAAAGCGATGGTACAAACACAATTGAGCAGATGGCGCAGGCCGCACAAAATTTAGGCTACGAATATGTGTGCGTTTCAGACCACTCAAAAACAACCGCAATAGCTCACGGTTTAGATATCGAACAAGTGAACAAACAAATTTTAGAAATAAAAAAATTGCAAAACAAATTCAAAATAAAAATTTTAACTGGCTCTGAGGTCGATATTCTTGGAAGTGGAGAATTAGACTTTCCGGATGATGTTCTGAAAAAATTAGACATAGTTATCGGTTCGGTGCACTCCGGCTTCAAAAGCCCGGGGGAAAAAATGACTGTGCGAATCGCGGCCGCGCTGCAAAACAAATACCTAACTATTCTTGGGCATCCTACTGGCCGGCTCGTCAACAAGCGCAATCCGTATGAAGTAGATTTGAAAAAAATCTTTGACGTCGCGGCGCAAAACAAAAAAATCGTGGAGATTAGCGCACACCCGTCGCGGCTTGATTTAAAAGACGAACACATTCTGCTGGCAAGACAGTACGGCCTGAAATTTGCCATAAATTCCGATGCGCACTCGACCGAACAATTAAAACTCATGCAGTTTGGCGCCCATAATGCGAGGAGGGGCTGGCTCGAAGCGAATGATGTTATAAATACATACAAGTTTTCAGAACTAAAAAAATTCCTGCACTGAACAAAGTTATTTAATACTTATCATTCAATTATTAGTATGCGCCTCTCGGAAATTATAGGATATTATAAGAAAGTTGCGCCAGAAATAGCGCGCATCTCAGCGGGCAGAGAAATTGCTGTCAAATTCGGGGCGGAAGCTGGGTATGGAAAACGGCCAGACATAGCGCAGTTTCCATCGGATATTTTGAACCACGTGAGGCGTGGCGCAACCTCTTTTCATATTTCAGAAGAAAGATGGAAAGACCCGCTCCAGCTTTCAACAGAATCAACAAAAACAGAATTAGACAACCTGCGGAACGGCTGGGACTTGGTGTTCGATATTGACTGCCCGTGGGGATTTGAAATAGCTAAGTCAACTGCAAAACTAGTCGTGCAGGCATTACGCTGGCACGATATAAAAAATATCTTCGTAAAATTTTCCGGCTCAAAGGGTTTTCACATACTAGTACCTTACGAAGCGTTTCCAAAAGAGTTACATAAAGATGAAATATCAAAATATTACCCCGAGATTCCACAGCTTTGCGCGCAGTATATTCTAGAATTCATCAAACCAAACCTGGAAAAGCAAATACTTGAATTGGCAAGCTACGACATAAAAAAACTTATTGAAATTTTTGGTACAACAAAAGAAAAAATTTTCGATGAAAAAACGCAATCATTCCACACAAACATATTTGCGCAAATAGATATTGGATTGATGTCATCGCGGCATTTGTTCCGCGCACCATACTCCCTAAACGAAAAGAGCTGGCTGGCCGCAGTACCAGTGCAGCCTGACAAAATAAAGGACTTTGAAAAAGATTTCGCTAAGCCGGAGAGCATAAATTTGGAGGAAGGCTTTATGAATTTCGAAGGCGTGCGGACTGGTGAAGCGTCCCAGCTTCTTATGCAGACCCTCGACTGGCAGAAGCGGATGGAGGAAAAAGATGAAAAGAAATATTCTGGCAGGAAATTTGAATTTTCTGACAAAGTTCCCGAAGAAGCATTCCCGCCCTGCATGAAAATAATACTGAGCGGCCTGCAAGACGGCAGAAAACGCTCTCTTTTCGCACTACTAAATTTCATGAAATCAGCAAAATGGCCATGGAACGAGATAGAAGAACGAGTTTGGGAGTGGAATAAAAAAAATTCGCCCCCTTTGAAGACCGGTTATGTGAAGGCACAACTAGCATGGCATGCCCGCCAGTCTTTGAAAGTTCCGCCGCCCAACTGCAGACAATATTTCATAGAGCTCGGCGTATGCAAACCAGATGCAATCTGCGATAAAATTAAAAATCCCATAAGTTATCCTAAATTCAAAATTGGCGGGATGACTAGCAAATAACTGTTTTCTGGCCAACCAAAATTCTTTTTAAACTAACTATAGCAAAAGAACCGGAGGGCTCGTGATATGACTGAATTTACTTTTGATGACATAGCTGAACTTGCCAGAATAGAAAAATATTCGACAGATCTGCAGCAAATCAAACCCGAAGATATGCAAAAAATCCGTGAGTATTTTGAAGCTAAAAAAGCTATGCTTGCAAAACAGACAAAAAATTCTGAGTTTTACGACAAAGCCAAAAAGGAAAAGCTGAAGTTCGAAATAGAAAATGCTCGCCGCGCGCTTAAAGATTTTTATGAACGGCGCGAAAAAAAAATTATAAGCCGCGCGCAGTTCGCGGCAAGGACAAACTTTAAACTTAAGGATACGACAAATATGCGTCCCGCAGAAGAAAAATTTTACAGCACAATACTGGCTGGCCTAGAAGTATTTGAAAAAGAGTTTTATGCCCAGTTTACAAAAAAGATCGGAGATGCAATACCCGCCTCAGATCCGCAAACTGCACCGGCACTCGCCACCGCTGATACGCAGCTAATTCTCAGAGTAATAAAATTTCTTGATAACATACCTGAGCTTGTCGGGCCAGATCTCAAAACGTATGGGCCGTTTGCTGCGGAGCAAACAGCTTCTGTTCCGGAAGAAATCGCAGTTTTGCTGGTGAAACAAGGAAAAGCGGTTGAAGCAGGCCAGCCAGCCGCGCCGCAAATAGCACAAACAGAAGTTGTTGCCAAAGTTGAAAATCATAATGAGCCTGCCCAAGCATCCGAAACTCAAAAGCAAACATTTTAAAACCCGCATCAGCGCCTAATTTTATGAAAGTTCCAAAATTAACGAAAAGATACTGCCCATTCTGCAAGAAGCACACAGAGCAGGCCGTATCGCTTTTTAGAACAAAGGCCAGGCCGGCTACAAAGAAAACCGCCCTAAAGGCTGGCGTACGAAGGGTTGCATATACATTTGCGGGCTACCGCGGAACATCAAGAAGGACCGTGACACCAGTTAAAACAACCAAAAAAGCTGCCCTGAAATTCGAATGTAAAATATGCAAAAAAAATTACTTCCTACGAAATCCGATAAGAATAAAAAAAGTGGAGTTTGTATAAATGGCGCAAACAAGATCAAGATTTGTAAAAGTACGATGTGAAAAGTGCAAGAATGAGCAAATAATATTCTCAAACGCTTCGACAAAAATCGCTTGCCTTGTGTGCAAGGAAATTCTTGCTGAGCCAGCCGGCGGAAAAGCAAAGATTAAGGCCGGCATTCTTGAAATTTTATCTTAACGACAGCTGTGAACTTCTAATACACATTTCAGAAAGCAAAGTGTTTTAAACTTACTTGTTCGGTATCGTGCATGTACAAAAAACAGGGCAAAAGCAAACGCGGTTTGCTAGTGTCTTGTTTTGAGGTGATGCATGTATAAGAAACAAGGCCTGCCTGAGAAGAACGATTTAGTAATCTGCACAATAAAAGAAGCCACGCCAAGCTCTGTTTTTGCAACATTGGACGAATACGAAAAAGTTGAAGGAATGATTCATGTCTCTGAAATAACGCGGAAGTGGGTGCGCGGCATGAAAACGTACCTAAAGGGAGGCATGAAACTTGTTTGCCAAGTTATGGCTGTTGACCTGCTGAAAAACTTTGTTAATCTTTCCTCGCGCAGGGTCGGCCCTGGTCAGCAGAGAAACAAAATGCAGGAATGGAATAACGAAAAAAAAGCGAATGATATGCTCGAGGTCTTCGCAAAACAGACTGGTTCAACACCAAAAGGCATTTACGAAAAAATTGGAAATAAAATACTTACAAAACACCGCCTAATTTATCCATTTTTGCAGGAAGTTGCAAAATATGGTGAAGCAAAATTACTTGACATAGGTGCTGATAAACTACAGGCCCATGATTTTGCGGAATTCATACAAAAAAGAATAACTATGCCAAAAGCTGAGATTAATGCAGACATATCTATGCAGTCCAGCTCGCCGGACGGCATAAATATAATAAAAAAAGTTATAGCTGAGGCGCAGGAAATAGCAAAAACAAAAAAATCAAAAATCGAAATAAAATATCTCGGGGCGCCGCGATACAAATTTAAGCTTATTACTAACGATTTCAAGCTGGCAGAGGAAGCTTTTAAAGCTATAACTGAACAATTAGAAAAGTCTTTGAACAAAAACGAAGGCATATTTGAAATAAAACGGGAATAAAAATGACGAAATTCATAGTCCAGAAAAATTTTAAGAATCTGCCCAAGCTGCGCAGTCCTGTTCTCATAGAAGGCCTGCCAGGCATGGGCCAGGTCGCAAAAATAGCGGTGGATTTTTTAATAGACTCACTAAAACCAACGCTTTTGTATAAAATACACAGCTACGATTTTTGGCACTCTGTTTATTTTAACGAAAACGGGCTGCTTGAGTTGCCAGCTGCCTGCATCTATTATAAAAAGGGCAAAAAGCAAGACATACTACTTCTGGCCGGCGATGACCAGCCAAACACGCCCCGTGCTTCATATGAGTTCGCCGAAAAAATTATTGACTTTGTAGATGAGCTGGGCTGCAAGGAAGTCATAACGCTTGGCGGGCTTGGCCTGCCATCTGAGGTAAAAAAACCGAAAATTTTCGGAGCGGTGACATCAAAAGAAATCATGAAAAAATACTCAAAGCTTGGTGGCGTGAGCTTCAAACTAAATAATAAAATAGAAGCAATAGTTGGCGCATCTGGCCTGCTGCTTGGTCTAGCGCAGCTGCGCGGCATAAAGGGAATTGCACTGCTTGCCGAAACATACGGCCACCCGACACACCTCGGATTTGTGGAGGCAAAGGAACTGCTTGGCCAGCTGCAAAAAATCCTTGGCATCAGCCTGAATCTGAAAGAGCTTGACAAAGAGTCCGAAGAGTATAAAAAAGAACAGGCAATAATTGATGATGGCCAAGAACAAGACGTCGGCAGGCTGCAGAAACTAAAGACCCAGTTTCATGATACTAAACCGGATGCGAGATACATTGGCTAGAAATATTAAAACGCGAGCGACATTTTGACTAATTTTGTTAAGTCACTTGCTATTTTTTTTCCTCTGTGTGTTAGAGCAAATCTCCCATCGGCCAGCTCTGCAACTAGCCCCGATGCGGACAGCCTAACAGCTACGCCGGCAGTGGGTGGCAGCGTGCTCTCACCGCGAAGATGAGTTAAGATATTTTTTATGGCTAATACCTCGCGCCCCGTGTACCTAGCAATATCTTGCGGCGCAAGTGATTCATCGCGCACATCGCGTAATGTAGTAAGAACTTCATAAGCTAGCTGATTAACTAAGATACTATGGTCGTAAGTTAAACCACTTGGCATAATTGTGCTGATGGATCACAATATATAAGCTTTGTTGTTCTGCAAGAAATATCAAAAATCAAAAAGCATCTTCTGCTGGCCGTCAAACATGTCAATCTTTGGCTGCTGGCCAGGCCTTACCAGCTTGCCGTACTCGCCAGCTCCCCCGGGAATATATTGTATTTTGCCATTCCTGAAATGTTCAACGTAAGTTGCAACGTCCCTGCTAACTGACTCGAGCTCGGCGATTGGAACATTAATCAGCGCGTTTATTTCTGTCCCAAACTTGTCAATAAACTTATGCCACTCTGCCTGCACTTTTTCAGACCAAGAATTTTTCACGCCGGACGAAAGAGCGATAATTTCAGAAAGTGGTATTGCGTGTACGCAGGCCGGCCTGTGCTCTGGATGCTTGCCCTCTGGTAAATCCGCTAGCTCAGAATAAATTCTGTAGTCAACTCCCTTTTTGATTTGACCGCGGCACTTCGGGCATCTCCAGCCAAATTTTTCTGCGGTTTTTGGCTCAAAAAACGTCAGGCAGCCGCGGCATCTTGTCTTATGATAACGGCCTTCTAACGGATTGAATTTAACATTGAGCGAACATTTCCTGCCGGCTTCCCGCTTCAAAACTTTTCCAATTTCCTCAAAGCTTATTTCTTTCATTTCAAAAACATTAAATTCCCTTCCAAGCCTGTTCGGCCACGGGGAGTGCGCATCAGAGTTTGACGTAAATGTCAACTCGTGGAGCTCTGAAATGCGGTCTGCCATATCAGTGTCAGCGCTCATTCCCAATTCCATAAAATAAATATTTTTCCACTGCGAGCCATAGGCCTGCTTGTAACTATTGAATCTTGCTAAAAGACCGAAGTAAGGCGTAAATGCATGGGCAAAACCAACCAAACAGCCGGCTTCATTGCATATTTCTGCAATCTCTTCTGCACTCAGGCGAATCCTTGGCCTGCCGTCCTTGTCCAAATCTGTTGAATATTTTTTGAATTTTTCCTTAACTTCTATTACTTTAGAAAAACTCGGGAATAAAATTAAATGATGAATGCTATCCGCGGAGCAGACCTCAGTACTTAAAATAAATTTTGTTCTGTTGCCGGCTTCAAAAATTGCTTCATCTGCGGTTGGTTTTAGCTCCGCTTTCACAATATGTTGCCAGCCCTCGTGCAAAATATCTGCTGACGAAACAAGCTGCAGGCCCTTGAGCGGTGCATTATCTGCAATTATTTGCGGAGTCATCCTTTCTGAAACAGCGCCCGCATATTTGCCATGAATATGCAAATCCGTATTTATTTTTACTAAGTTCATAAAAACAAAAATAAACGGGCTTATAAAAATTATAGTTTGCTCAACCCAATGCCTGTACGGTCAGCTTTTTCGCGGCTTTCTGATCGTAGTAATACAACAAATTTACGCTTGTTAAATCCTCAAACGTGCCTGCTGGGACATCTGCCTTGCAAAACACTGTTGCTTCGCCGTTAACCAGCTTTACTTCTTTAACGATGCCAATACCGGAACCGCAGTCAAATACTGCATCGCCGAGCAAAACACCGCTAATCATTACTTTATCTGTATCGCGGGCCTGCGGATTATCGCACGAGAAACCAACCGTTTTTCCGCTGCCGGCATTTTTAATTGTAAGCTTAAAGCCTAAGCGGTTTGGCCCGCTTGGAATCTGCTCGGCAGACGCCACGCGAATTGGCCCACCCGAATTCACAATGATCTTTGAGCCAGACGTCTTGCAGGCATTCGCGCCCACGGTCTGCTTTAGCAGATTTTCTGTTACGCAGGTTGTTACAAACGCATTTGTTTCATATTTATAGCACACATCTGCAATAACATTAAAATCAAACTGGCCGGTCGTCACAGGGCCGGAATATCTTAATCCCGTGAAATCAACAGTTGCACTCTCACCTGGCACCGCCTTGTTTCCGATTTTCTGCACGGGGCCGAGTTCTGGAAGGACACCCTGCTCTAAAGTTGGATTGCCAAAAGACGCAGGATTTATTCCGGTGATTTTTATTTTTCCGGTGCCGTCAATTCTTGCTTCGCCCTTGTTCTCGAGCTGGACAGAAATTCCAAACTCTTCGCCGGCGGAAACAGTATCTGTTGGCGCGCCAGGCACGAAACTTACGGCCAGCCCTTGCGAGCCGCCTACAAAAGGAGATGACTTCTGCACGGCCTGCTTCTTGCCGCCGGTACAGCCGGAAAATGCAACTAATGCAACTAAAAGTAAAATTATAAATATCCTGCTTTTATTCATGGCCATGTTTTGCAACGCGACGCTTCGCAAACGGGCGCAGTGAAGTTGGCGTTGTTACCTCACCAAAATATGCTATTCAACCTTTTAAATACTTTACTACAACTGCACTGGAATTACTGAAATCTGCTTATCTGTTTGCTGCTCATAACTATAAACGATATCAACGAATACCAAATCCTGATAATCTCCGCCCGTTATTTTCTTATTGAATGTGCATGTTCCTTTGCCAACGCCGTCTTTGTCAAATGATATTACCCAGTTATCGCCTGCCGCTAGTTTATTTGCTGTCTTGCAGGTTGGCAATAAATCCTCAGTTCCGAACTGCAGCGAATGTACTACGACTTCGCCCACGCCCAGCTTGCCACGCCCGCGGCATTCCGTGCTGAGTGCCTGCCCGCCGCCGGTATTTTCCAGCCTGAAGTCAAAACGAACAGTTATCTCGTCCCCGCTCACAGTGGCAAGCTCGCTGAATTCTGTAAACTGCACTGGCGCGCCAGAGCTTTTTATCTCGCGCGGGGCCAGCGGATCACAAACACCATCGCCCTTCGCGATGCACAGCTTTGAAATTCCTTTTGTTTCGTACGGGTAGCAGGCCTGAATGGAAAAGCTGACTGGCGCTTTTTCTGTCGGCGGAAGTATGCCTGTGTATTTTGCATCATAGTAAATTACTGTCCTGCCGCCCCCGACAAGCTGGTTGCCAACTCTATATTTATTCTCGAGCTGGCCTTCTGCTTCTGTCGGTACATGCCTAATGACCTGCTCGGACGCTATTCCAAAATTATTTGCGTTTCCAAAATTCAGCTCAACCTCACCAGGCTGCAGGGCTTTTTCGCCGACATTTTCCACAAACAGCGCGATCTCGAACGGAATATCCTTGAAAACCTTGTCTGGCGGCGTGTTGTTCAAAAATTCCATCTTCAGCCCTTCAGTGCCGCCGGCAAAGCCTTCTGCCTGCAGCTGCTGCTGGCCAACACATCCGCTGACAGCTATAAGCGCCGCAAACAGCAAAACCCAAGCCAAACGGCGTTTGGCTGGGCGCAGCGAATGACAGTCCGCTTGCGCAAATTTAATTTTTCCCGCCATTATCATGCACCTTAAAGTTTAGGATTGTAAACTGTAACTGTTGCTATTTTCTTATTTATATAATCATAGTCAAGAACAGCAAACATAAAAAAACTTCCGTACGGACCTGTCAGCTTGTCATTACTAATTTTAACTTTGAGGTAAAAAGTCTTTGAATCAACTGGCTCAAGCCTTATAACCGACCTTCCGCCGAGCGCGCTGTCTTTCAGCGTGCACTTTACAATCCCCTGTTCTGGCAGGTTATATGTTTCAACTTCATTTTTTGTTGGTGATTTTGGATTTCCATCGCTGTCAAAACAGCTAAAATCCTCCTGATCGTTGTCAGGATAAATCGTAACTGGGTATGGGCTTGGCACAAATATTTTCACCCGGGGTTCTCTGGTGCTAGAATCCTTTATCCTGATAAGTGCGTCGCCGCTGTGCGTGGCAGGATTAGAAATGCTTGCGCCAAGATAATATGCATTCTCGAACCTGCCTCCCAACACATCAGTCATATCAGTTACTATTATTTCTTCATTTCCTGCCAGGCCAAGGCCAAGATTAACAGAATCATCGCCGTACTGCCAGGACTTCACCGCATCCTTGCTTATGCCGATGCCGGCCAGCTTGTCATCACCGGCGTTTACAAAAGTATCTGCGTCAGTGTAATAATACTGCTTGCCTGCCCTGAGTTCTGTTCCAACAGATTGGACTTTAACATCGACAGGAACATCGCGGGACTCGCCGGCATTTAACCCGCCGGTTGCGGCATCCGCATATGCGTGCGAACAGGAAAATTTCCTGTCCCGTATGTCATCGCCCAGTATTACACCTGGGCTTGTCTCGCCTTCAATCTGACAGGCCCAACTGACTAATCGATTAGTAAAAAGGCTTTTGACTTTTTCATCTGCGCTCTCAAGCGTTTCTGCAGAAATTATTGCCTTGGCCTCTTTGCCCAGCAGGCCAACCGCGGAAACCCTGCCCCGAATAATTAAATTCTGGCCTGGCAAAAATGATTCTCTCAGCGGCACAACATCGTCAATCTTAACGCCGACATCTTTTTGTTCAACATACTGTGACTCGACATTTTCAGAATTCCATACATCTGTCGGGTTATAAGTGCCAGCCACAACCTGCTGAACTATGTTTATCGGGCCTTCAACGCCCCTGATGCCTTCGGTTGCGGCAATAGTAGAGCTTGTCCCAAGAGAACCGAACATTTGCCGGCCCATCGGGGTCTGCGACCAAAAAAATAAAATAACGAGCAGAATTATGATAAAAACTGGAATTGCAATTTTTGCATGCTTCCTGAAGCTGATTACCAAAGCCATAAGCGCAGCTGCAACGCCAAAAAATACAATCGCGCCTACTCCGCCGAAAAACAAAAACCCGCCAAGCGCCGCAACAATCAGCCAGATGATGCGGATAATCAGCGGCTTGCCTTCCCCGCCGCCAGCACCTGCGCCACCACCTCTCCCACCACCAGATGCTCCACTTCCACCACCGCCAAATAATTTTCCAACTGCGCCTTTGACTTTTTCGGATTTTGGGGTATATCTCTTTTCAAGATTGCCAAGTTCTTTTTCTATTTCCTTCTGCCGCTTTTCTATCTCCCTGCGCCTTTGCGGGGTCGGCCCCTTTTTGCGCTCCTCTTCAAGCTTTTTCCACTCTGCTTTGAGGGCATCCCAATCTTGCGCATCTGCCCGGCCCATCGCTTCCTTCGCAGCCTTGCGCTTGTCCATAAAACCCTTCGCCTTTCCGAAAAGCGAGGCAGCCGCAGCTGTTTCTGCCGGGCCTGCCTGAGCTTTCTTGTTAGAAAACATTATTTTACCTCTGCTTGAAACTGACGGCTGCGCGGTCGAGCACAACATCATTATCGGCAGACAGGCTTAACGTATTCGTGCCGGCCTGCACATGCTTGCAGATGTCTGCTGTTGCTAAACTATCTGTAAACTCACTGACTATGGTTGCCCCGTTAATCCCAACTCTAATTGCATCGCCGCCACTGGCCTTTGTAAGCGCCAATGTGCACGAATATGTTTTTACCCTTGCACCGTCAGCAAGGAACTGCGATACTTCAAACTCGTATGTTTTTCCACCGCCGGCAGAAGCTGAAAATGCAGTTATGACTTTTCCAAAATCTATTTTGTAAGCAGAACCGCGGCTGGTAGAAAAAACAAAATTATTTGTACCGGGCTTAAGCTGCTGAATCGGCAGGGCCAGCTCAAATGCCTCTGCAGGCCTTCCGGAATAAATTTCGTTGCTGTTGGCCAAGATTTTTATCTCGCCGGCGGGCTGCGCCAGAGGCTTGGCAAACGCCTCAAGCGTTGCCCTCTGCAGGCCTGAAAATTCTGTGTCTGAAAGCCTGAACGAGGCCCCTGCAAAAAGTTTTATATCGTCGTACTGCAGCGCCTCGAGATTTAAATCAGATAATTTGTATTCTGTTGCTAGGAATGGTGATGAGACAGAGATTACCAAACTATTCTGCCCCTCTGCCAGCACATCGAGCGGGAGATTTACCTCAGCAGTCCTGCCAACTTCAACCACTTCTGAAAAAATTTCCTTGCCGTTCAGCGTGAATGTCAGCCTTCCGTTGCCCTGCCTGCCTTTAATAACTGCCGTAATTTTTGCGCTCACGGTTGGCTCTTTTGCTATAGTAAAAGATATTTTTGTTTCCTGATCTGTAAATGCAGAGTTTTTCAGCGTGGCAGAATCCTTAAGCGGCGTGCTGTGCGGCGATGGCAGGCCATCAATAACCAGTGTTTCAAGTGTATGCTAGGTCTTTGAAACTGCGGAAGGCTGGACGTCAGCAGTAATCAGGCCTGGCCTAACGTCAAAACTGACCTTCTCAAACTTTACTTCCTCCACACCTATTCTGGCGCGCTCCGCAGGCGTGCCTATAATAACATAATAAATAATGCCGCTCATTATAAGCAAAAGCACAACAGCAGGGCCAAAGTTGCCCTCAAACTCTCTAGTAACTCCTTTCTTACCTCGTACTGTGGCCATGATTTATTAATCTGGACAGCATATATAAATGTTGTGCAATCAAATAATGCGATTTATCTTAAGCTGTCCAGCCGGGAGAGCAAATCATCGCCTTTGTTTTGCGCGCCCAAGCCAAAAATAAATGCATCAAGCCCTGTGCCGCCGCCCTGCATCCTGTAAATATTTGCTTCTGCCACGTTCCATGCCCCTGTCGCGGCATAATGCAGGCCATAGCCATCTTTTACAACCTCGCCGCTTATTGCTTTCAGGTGAAGCTCAAGCGCTCAACCGGCGCGCTGTAATTCTGGCGGATAAGGCACCAGCCCTGCCCACCCTCAATTCTCGGCACAGACATGAGCAACAGGGCATCGTTTACTTTTGACACCCGCCTCGTTTGATAAAAATAACTCCCACCAAACACGCCTGCGAAATATGCAACCATGCCTGCGCCCCAAAGCGGATCTATCAAAAACATTGGCACTACTGCTACGCCAAATACAGCTCCTATTGGCAACATAAACTTGTTCATTTTCTTTGCCAAAATAAGCTTGCTGGCAATCGCGGGAAAATCCCCGATGACTGGTGCTTTTCTTACTTGGGTTTCTGCCATCTCGTTTTATGCTCGGAAAACAATATAAAACTATGCCTGCGCCAGCTTCGCAAGCAGGCCATCCGCGTAATTGCCCCTTGGCCAGCCATCCAGACAAAGCATATCAAGGCGCGACCCATCGCCATGCGCGCTAACATTCGCCTGAAGAAAGCATGCCCTTGTCCAGAATGTTCTGCCATAAACGCTATTGGCACCACTGGAAAATTTATTATTTGATACGTTATTTAGAAATTGCTCTGTCTCCGACACTAACCTTTCGCACGAAGCGCCATAATATCTACTTGCTGCTGTGCACCGAAACAAGCCTGCCAGAAATTTCTTAGTTTCTTGCGGCGCAATATTATGAAGCTCGTTGTCTATTTTTTTAATTGCACTTCTTAAAAGCCCATATGCAATCGGAGTGCCAATAGAAAAGCCAATAAATGGCGCGGCCAAATGAAAAGCATTTGAAACTGCGGCGAGCGGCACTTGAAAAGCGAAAAACATTCCAAATAACAGTGATAAGTCGCCCTGAGCTTCCAGCCTGCCTTTAATATATGAGAAGTCATTAATTCCGAGTTTTTGCTGTGGCCAGCCTTCAACCTCCGCCATGTCTGCTCCTATTTGAAATTTCGGCAAAAACACGATAAAGCGCTCCGGGCACTATGCCGACAAAAGTGCCGACCAAAAAATAAGTAAATGAAACTGCAATTCCACCCATTGCTATTAGAGAGTCAGGCGTGCTCCTGTATAAATCCGGAACATACGGCAGCGTAGAAACTGCAAGACCCATAAACGGTGGCGCAGTTTCGCTGATGGAAAGCCTGCTGCCCCGCGCGATTGCCAAAATACTTCCCGCAACACCGCTGCCCGTTGCAACATCTTTTAGCGGGCTCATCCAGCCATTTGCGCCACTGTATTTTATTGCTTCCCAAATATTTTCTATTGGATAATCTGTGTAAATCCCACCACTGTGAATATAATCCCAAAGGCTGACTGCCCCGACAGCGCCAACTGTTAGAAGCGAACTTATTGCTAACTTCCTTTTAAGATTGCTTGTTTCCGCAGACATACATTTTAAAACACCAAAAACTTATTAAACATTTGCATGAGAATAATCTCTGGCATGAAGATAACATACTTTCCGCTATGGGATATTTATTCAACCGGGCTTTTGCCTGTTGGCTTTTTTCTTCCGCACCCTGTTCGCAGCAGCTACTTTACCGCAACGTACGTAAAAGAAACAGATACGGCTGTTGTTTTTGAAATGAAAACTTTATGCGCGGCCAAGCTGCCACAAAAAAATCTTGAACGCAAAATACTTGCAGAAACTGACAACGCGGAAAGCTTCGCGAGTTGGCAGAAAAGAAATAGGTAACATTATTTAATTATATCTTCTAACTTAATGCCTTTTTGAACTGCTTCTAACCTTATTTTTCCAAGTTTGTGTTCTACCCACACCCAACCACTTAGCAAAGCACAGGAAGCAGTCAGAAAATAAAACGCTTCTTGAAGTGAACTAATACTCATGTTAAAATTGTTAACTTCGCGCCAATAGTAGCTTGAAGAGTATCTATGAAAAGCATTTACGCCGCAAAGAAAACTACCTAAATATAAAAAATACCTATTATTTCTCCAAAATATATAGCGTTTACGGTATTTCGCGATTGTGGTTTGTTCATCCATTTTTGTTCTTTCTCACAAATTTTATCGAGTAGATGATTATGCTTAAAATTAATATCGCAAGTACTAGGGCAGCCCTGCGAATTGCCAGCCAGTGCTGTGCCAGCCGTTTTTGGGCAACCATCTGCTCCATTTGGTACTTTATCGCCGTCGTCATCTGCATCGATAAAAAGGCTGCCAGTCGTAAATATGTTTGGGTTGTCAGTATATTTTTGATAATCTACATAATCCATTCGCCCATAGTACTCGCCCAAAGGTACTTGTTTGTTGCCAATATTGTTTCCCGCATAATAATATTCATCCCAATAGAATCGGCATTCGCTGTTTGCTAGGCAGTCATAAAAATTTTGGCATGCCGCATTTGGGTTCCCGCTTTCAAACCAATCTTTATTGCATTGGACTGCCACAACTTCATCTTTGTTGCCAGTAACATGGTATATCGTCACGCCGCCATTTGTTAGTGTTAGGCCGTCATTACCGTCTGTATCAGAATATGCAAAAACAATTTTATCGCCCACCAAAATATGCGCGTTGCCATTTGTGTCATAATACAAATGTGTTTGTAGCTGGCCATTATTCAGCCCGGCATCGCTAATGTCTAAACTCGCCTTATGTGCGGCATGCGCGGGCGCAGCCAAGTTTGTTAAAAGAAAAATTACAACCGTTGCTAAGAGAAACTTTTTCATGTTTTAACGCGCCCACTTAAATTTATAAGCTTTTTGCAGCTGCATTTAACCGTCCAGTGCACTAATAAAACAAGAAAAATAATTTTAAGCAAGCTTAAAAAGTAATTATGTTAAAGTTTCTTATGAACCTCATCAACTTCAACCGAAAAGAAGGCAGCGCTGAAATGCTTGCGCATTTCGCTGGTCTTCTTTGCTCAGGGGCATTGCAATGAAAATAATATCATTTAATCGCAAAGAAGGCAAAGCAAAACTGCTGGCTTTGCTAGTCTTCTTTGCTCAGGGGCATTGCAATGAAAATAATATCATTTAATCGCAAAGAAGGTATAGCTAAAATCAGAGTTGATACTCTCGACGACCTATGGCACCTTTCTAAAATAATTGAAGTCTCGGATTTTATTTCCGGCGAGATAAAACGCAAAGTCAAGCTGAGCGGCGCGGAAGAAAGAGCAAAAGTAGTTGTGAAAAACTATTTCGCGAAAATAAAAGCCAACAAAATAAAATTAGAATCCTCGGTTTTGAAAGTATCCGGCGAAATTCTGGAGGGCTCGGAGGAATTGCAGATTGGCGCGGCGCACACGCTGGACATTTTTACTGGCGACATAATAAAAATAGAAAAAAGTTGGAAGGAATACCAACTGCGCCGCTTGGAAGAAGCGGAAAAGGCATCCAAAGCTCCGAAGGCGCTTGTTGTTGTGCTGGATGACGAGCAGGCCCACATTGCCGCGCTCACCGCCTCGGGCTTTCAATACCTGGCCGGCTTCGAGTTAAGATTAGCAAAAAAAAGATTTGTCGAGAAAGCAGATAATGGCTTGGGAAAAGTTATTGCCGAAATTTTAAGATTAAATTCTGAATCAAACCCGCAGACAATAGTAATCGCGTCGCCAATTTTCTGGAAGGAAAATATGCTCGCCGCATTAAAAGAAAAAGATGCAAAAATCGTCAAGAAAATAAAACTGGAAGGCGTTTCAACCGGAACAAAGCGCGCGCTGAATGAGTTAATTAACCGCGGGGTTTTGGAAAAGGTTTTGAAAAGCTCACAGCTGCAGAAAGAGTTTGAGCTGGTCGAAGAGCTGTTAGTTGAGATTGCGAAGAAAGGGCTGGCTGTTTATGGCAAAGGCGTAATAGATGCCGTGAACGCAAACGCCGTAAAAACTTTATTGTTTACTGATGAAATTATTGAAAAAGCGCGGGAGAAAGAAAAGTTCGGCGAGTTTGAGCAACTGATTGACAAAGTTGAAGCGCAGGGCGGGCGGGTTCATATTATTTCTACAGACAACGAGGCTGGCGAGAAGCTGAAGGGGCTTGGCGGGATTGGGGCGATTCTAAGGTACAAAGTAGCTTAGAATTAGCCGAACAGAAGTTCGGCTTTATGTTGAGGTTTAAACTAAATTAATTTTATTATTTCCTCTGCGCAATTTCCCTTGCTATCTTCAAATCCCTCGCTGTGTTTATGTTAATAATTGTGCCGGAAGTCATGTGCCCGAAAATAACGCCCTTCTGTGCCATAAACGGAAAAACATCTTCCTCAAGGCTGGCCCCGGAATACTCAAATATCTCCGGGCCTACCACAAATATTGGTTCAAAACAGATATTGCCTTTAGCTTTCGGCGGCTTCTGCACAAACTCAACAATCTTTTCGCCTTCCAGCCGGACAACACCGCGCTGAGCTGGCTTTTCATACCCAATTAAAGTCAGGGTTGCACTTGCCACATTTTTCAGATGCGAGCGCCAAAGGGCATTCAGGTCAATGTCAAAATACATGTCGCCAAATATAACTAAAAAGTTCCTGTTTATTTTTCCTTTCAGCAAGCGAAGCCCGTCGGCAGAACCCCTGTCATTTACCTCTTTAGTATAGCTGACATCAACACCGAACACTCCGCCATTTCCAAGAATTTTGAATAAATTTGTCAGCACTTTCTCTCGCGCAACAATAAATATTTTAGTAAAGCCGTGCATACGCAATTTCCTAACCATCTCTTCAACAACAGTCATAGAACCCAATTTGGCAGAGCATCTGTATTCACTGCCGATCTGCCATCTGTACTCGGGCCCGCCGGCCAGTATGACTGCTGTCTTTTCCTCGCCAAGTGCCTTCGACATCAAATACTCAACGGCTTGGCTGATATTCCTTACGCGTATGCCATCCACCAGGCCTGCAGCCTCCCCCAGAAGCTTCTGCTCTATAGTCATCGACACCTTTCGTTTCATAAAGGTAGGATAAAGGTAGTATGTTTTTAAGGCTTTGCATAGTTTAAAATTGCAAGTAATTGACATATTATTTTAACACAAAACATCCTATACCATATTACTAAAGGAATTTTTAAAAGCGTTTTTATTTTTTGTGAGTAAATTGGTTTTATTTTCAAAAATAGCGCAGAAGGTAGGACAAACAAACGCTAATTATATTTTTTCAAATATTAGTGCGCATGGTAATTGGAAAGGCAAAAACCCGCTTTATGAGGGCCGAGACTGGAAGAGATACAGATGAAATAAGAGTGACATATGACCTTCCATGGGTACGGCACAACATAACACTTCACGTATACGGTGATTCCCAAATCCCTCATTTGCACTTATTTTTTGATGGCGCGTATGAAGTACATGCAGGCCAATTGGAAGCCCTGCTGGACGATAGCTGGCATACGTTAAATATGTATGATTATATGGTGGCTCCTGCTGGCAGGGTTTACAATGCCCGCGTACCGCCCAAGCCGGCAGATGCCCTGCCATTGCAGTATCCGAATGCTGGACCGAATGTCGGGGCAGTTTCATTTTTTGCAAAAAACCTGCATGAAGGCCTGGATGTTGCAAGAAACGAATTGGATGTTTTGCTCAAAGCAGATTGGTTCCCTGAAAGTTTCTTGCAAAATCCCGACAAAGAAGCAAATGTTTTAAAAAAGAAACTAAGTGAACCGGAATACCTGCAATTTGTAGACCTTATCAAAGAAAATAGATCCGCGCTCAAGCGAATCCTCCCGGAAAAAACTTATTCGGCTATGGACTCGGCATTTTGATTAAATTAAAATGACAGAATACAAACTAGGCGTTGGCCTGCTACCTGATGAAATCTTAAGAACTGCAACAATAGAGCTTGCCAGAACGCTGCGCACAAGATATCAAACTTCTTACGAACTCGGAAACGAAACGCATCCGCACCTGACACTTTTTCAGGGAAAGTTTGAAAATCAAAAGCAAGTTATTAGTGTGGCCGAACAGCTAGCGGAAGCGCATCGTGGCATTTTACTAACTGTTGGCGATTTAGAAATGTGGGCAGAAACATTTGTTTTTCTAAATGCTATTCCTGGTCAAGCCATTTTAAACTTGCATTATGCCACCGGAGATGCGCTGCGCCCCCTTGCGCTTACGGCTAAAAACAGCGTGGCGCCAATAGGGATAGAACAAAAACTGGCAAACATTACTGATGCAGAAACTGTTTCTCTTCAGCGGACTGGCTACCCATTCGCACTTGCGCCAAAACCCCACTGGACAATCGGGCGCATATCTCGCGATGCACCGTTTTATCCTGAAGAAGTGGATGAGTTATTGCAGGGATTGCTAGGGCGGCAGGGCAGCAACATAAAATGGTATAACTTAGCAGCTAAAGAATTGATTGTTTACGAAGCAGGCATTGATGGAAGCTGCACTAATATTTTAAAAACTATCCCGATGTTATAACTGCTATTTCTCGTAATAGCTTAACATATCTTTGATTTCTTCCGGCGAGTACTTGCCATCCTTCAAAGCGGCCTGCATCCGTCGGTGATAAATTTTCAAGGCAGGCTCCAGCGGCGTCGCCCTAAATCCTAATTTTTGTATCTTAGAGTTGTCCCCAGTATACGCGCCGAAGTCATAGCTGCGCGGCGGGCGGGTTCCGATAATCTTCGCGCGCGAGTTCGTCAGCTTGAGAACCAAATTAACTGCATCTGCTATTTTTACTGGCTGGCTAGAAACAGCATTGAAATCATCAAAAAATCCCTTCTCAGATTTTGCAAGCAGGCCAACTATGTTTGCTAGCGCAGGAATCAAGTCATCAATAAAAACAGGGTCGAGCGTTCGCTCAGGGTCTTCAACAATTAAATCAACATTATTTATTGCCTTGTACATCCAAGTAGGGATAGCCCTGTCCAGTAAATCCCGTTCAGAGCCGAATATCGTGCTGAACCGCACAACCGCGGCGCGCAGGCCATAATTCCTACAAAAATCCCTGAGAATATGCTCTGACACAAGTTTTGTCAGGCTGTAAATGTTCGTGGGGTTTTTATCGTCCTCCTCTTTGACAGGAAGCTTTTTTGGCTGGCCATAAACCGTTTTCGAGGAGCCGAACAGCACCCACGCGTTATTTTCTTGCGCGGCCTGCAGGACATTTGACAGGCCCATAATGTTATGTTCAATTGCCTCGAAAGGCTTTCTAAACCCGGAAATGACGCGCTGCATAGCGGCGAAGTGAACAATACCGTCAACACGCGCCGCTTTCTCCTTCAGATTTTTCAAATCCAGAATATCGTCGCCGTTTTTCAAATCATAATAAATAATTTCGTTTCCTTTTTCCCGCAGTGCGTCTCCGAGATGTGAGCCAATAAACCCAAGCCCACCAGTAATAAGAACCCTCATTCCCTTTTTTCTCCCTCTTCGTGTTTTTTCATCTCGTCATTGACTTTCTTTGTTGCTTTTATCAGGTGCAGTTCGTGCTTTAGATGATTTTCAACAAAATGAATAAAACCGTCGGTATCTTTCGGCAGGCAACTCCCGCCATAAGGCTTGCCGCCATTAACACCATAGTGGCCTATTCTTCTGTCAAGTGCAACCACATCTGCAAGCTTCTTATGGTCAGCACCAACAACTTTGCACACATTATGTATTTCGTTAAAAAAAGAAATTTTGTTTGCCAAAAAAATGTTTGACGCATATTTTATCATTTCTGATGTCGTAGTATCTGTAACACATTTCTGGCAGTCAAACAATTTGTAGACATCCATAACTTTTTTGATTGCATCATCATGGGTTCCGCCGATAACTATTCTGTCAGGATTTAGAAAATCAGAAACTGGTGTCCTTTCCCGTAGGAATTCCGGATTATGCACGAACTGAAACTTGGGGTATTTTTCCTGGTACTTTTTTATGGTGCCGGGCGGCGTTGTTGAACGTATTACAATTATACCTTTATCTAACTTTTGATTTAAGTCGTCCAAAATTTTATCGATGTAACTTGTATCAACACCATTTTCAGTAGTTGGTGTTGGCAGGCAAACGAAAATAAGCTCTGCTTCGCGCAAATCACTTATGTCATAAACTTGCTTTATCTTTACAAGCTCGGACATTGCTGGCAGCTCGCGCAGGATATTCATCGAGTAGAGCGCGGTAAGCTTATATGGGTCGTAGGCAATTATTTCATGGTGGTCTTTAAGCCCGAGCCCAGTGGCTGCGCCCACATAGCCCCAGCCGACTACTGCTATCTTCAATCTTCACACCCCAACTTTGTATTTTACTGAAGCGAAAACATTTTATAGCTTTCTGCTGCCCGACTTGCATGAAAGCAACAATAATAGTGCCTACTTTTAACGCAGCCCGTGAAATAAAGCATGCCCTGGAGTCGTGGGCATCGCAGGACTTCCCAGCAGGTGAATTCGAAATTTTGATAATAGATAACTTTTCAACAGACGGCACTAAAGAGCTTGTCGAAGAACTATCTAAAAAATATCATAATATAAAATATGTTGCTGACAAATCGAGGCCGAGCGCTGCCAGAAATCTTGGAATAAAATTAGCTGGTGGGGAAACAGTAATATTTTTTGATAATGATAGTGTTGCCCAGCAGAATTATTTGAAAACACTTTTCAAATTTCTAGCTGATCATCCTGAGATTGACATTGTTGGCGGACCGCAAATAAATTCCGAAGAGGGCAGCTTCTTCGCACGGGCTGGCGGCGCAACCCTGACATCATTTTTTGGTACGTTTACAATGTCATCGCGCTACAAAAAAACGAAACTGAATCTTGATGCTGATGAGTTCAGCCTGACAACTGCGAATGTGGCCATCAGGAAAAAGGTTTTTGACAACTCGAACTCGCACCGCAAAACGAGTTCGAGGGATGGAAAATCGCAAGGAGAGATTTTCCATAAAATTGCGCCGTTCAACACAAATATCTACCCGGGCGAGGACCCCGAGCTGTTTGCCCGCGCAAAAAACAATGGATTCAGAATCGCATTCAATCCAGAGATTGCTGTTATGCACGGTCGCAGGCCAACTTTGAAAGCATTTTGCAAAATGTTTTTTGTTTATGGGCGGACAAGGGTGATAAAAGAGCAGGCCACGCCAACTCCCTTCCCGAAAAGCCTGCTGTTTGCGCTGCCTTCATTGTTTTTGATTTCGCTTTTCGCGCTGCCTTTGTTAGGTTATTTTACAAAACTATTTCTTCTGCCATTTGCAGCTTACATTCTGGCGGCAGTTGGCTTCTCGCTTGAAGCTGCAATTTACAACCGCATTCCATTGGCGCTACCAGTCCTGCCGTTCCTGTTTTTTTGCGTGCATGTGTGCTATGGTGCAGGCTATCTTGTCGGCCTTACTAAGAAAAAACAGAAGTTTGACGCACATGATGTTTACAAGGGCGATACTTAAAAATTAACAAAACAAATCAAAAAAACTTAACAGCACTTGCACATTCCTGTGGACAGCTTGCCAAGCCCTGCAATGATTATTAGTATCGGCCAAGTCCAGCTGAATGTTTCTGCCGAGATGTTTCCCATTGCCTTGAGCAGGCCTGCAATACCAAACACTAACACGAGCAAGCCAAATGCTGCGTGCATGTATCCGTGGTGTGGACAGCTGCATGTTCCGTGGTCTTTCATGGTTTACCTCCGCACTAAGTTATTGGTGGGGGTTTATAATGTTTCCGCAGAAATATTATTCACAAACGAGCGAAGCGAAGTTTGGGTTATATATTTTACATATTTGACGCGGGATAGAAAGGCTTATAAATAAGTATATACATAGTATATACGGGAATGGTACATGAAAATCACGATGTACATTGGTTCGGACGACTCGCGAAAGATAGACGAATCGTACCTGCAGAAAGTCCACTCCATTTTGCAGAAATACTTCAAGGGCTACACGCTGCAGATTGGGATTGGCGTCTGGGAAGGCCAGCAGGAAGAGAGCATCGAGGTAATTGTGCTGATTCAAAACCTAATTATACAAGAATTGGAGGCTTGCATAGACGAACTGAAACAAACCCTGCACCAAGACAGAATAATCTATGCAATTGAACTACTACCATGGACAGAAAAATAGGACAGACTGCGGTGCAAGTGCAGAAGCTGGAACTCAAAACGCAGAACCGGCTTCTGCTGAATAACGTTGCCGGCATTTTCGAAACAGATGCAAAGGGCGCCGCGCTCAAAGTAAAAGAGTTTGGCAATGGTGCCATGATTCCTTTTTCCAAGAAATATTTGGGCAAGCGCGTGGTTGTGCTGGTTGTGGAGAAGTGACGCGGCCAAAACACTTTAAAACTGCAAGCCAGCTGTTTGTTGATGCAATACAAATTCTCCAAATCGTCGCTGAGTCTGCTGAAGGACTGCCCGCGGTGCTTCTGGCTGCACTTTAACAAGAAGATAAAACACCCCAGCACGATATTCCCGTCCCTTCCGAGCGGGATGGACGCAATCCTCAAGAAGCACTTTGACTCCTACCGCGAGCGTGGCGAGCTGCCGCCGGAGTTACAAACATTGGAAAAAGAAAATATCAAACTCTTCACCGACAAAAAGCAATTAACAATCTGGCAGAACAATTTCAAGGGCATCCAGTGGAAAGATGGCCATGGAAATTTATTCATGGGTGCGGTTGATGACCTATTAACTAAAGATAGAAAAATAATCGTGATGGACTTCAAGACGCGCGGCTTCCCAAAGAAGGACGACACCGCCGCGCTTTACCAAGACCAACTGGACATCTACAACTTCTTGCTGCGAAAAAATGGATTTGAGACCGAGGACTACGGCTACCTGATTTTCTACCACCCGCTCGAGGTCGCCAAGACCGGCGACGTAATCTTCCACAAGGATTTAGTAAAAATGAAAGTGGATGTAAAAAACGCAGAGAAAATATTTAAGCAAGCTGTGGAAGTGCTGGACGGCCCAATCCCAAAAAGCTCAGAGGAGTGCGGGCACTGCAAGTGGGCGAGGGAAGCGTCTATCTAAAAAATAAAATTGAGCACGAGCTGGGACAGCTTGTTCTTCCCGCAAAAAATGCGCGTTAACTATTTCTTCATCCAAAGATCTAAGTTCAGCGGGTGCGGTAGTGCGGCGGATAAGCGTTGATGCAACCAGGGCCACGCGTCTGCCCATAACGGGGTTAATTCCAATGTAAACCCTGGCTACTTCTACGCGCGTGCTTCCTAGGCCAGTTACGTGCTTGAATTCAGCAGAGTCAATGGGATAAACAAATGCGCCAGCGCTCGGCAGGCCAAAATCAGCTACGATTGCAGCTAGGTCGCCCTGATGTTCGGACTTTATCTGCTCGCCATAATAAACTTGCGGTTGTTGTGGTTGTGGTGTTGCCATACATTTGTCGGTGCAGATCGATTTATAATACTTTCGGCACCGAAACCCTTATAAATAATTATGTGTATTTATGTGTATGAATATTTTGATTAGAGCGCTTGAGAAAATAAACAAGACGTTTGAACCAAAAAGCACGACAAAAAACCTGGGCAGCCTGGAGTT
>JACOYC010000028.1 GCA_016182015.1 Nanobdellati archaeon
ACCATTCTTCGATTAGTTTTCCCTGCCTCGGACCCGCAGGGGGCTCTGCCCCCTTCAGGTTGCAATCAAAATCCAATGGATTTTGCCGCACATCGAACTTCGTTCGATTGGGACGCTCACCCTGATTCCCCCGGTCGCATCTTCGATGCGATAAACTACCATTCCTCGATTAGTTTTCCCTGCCTAAGATTATAAACAGACACGCCTTTTTCTCGCAGTGAAAATTTCAGCTCGACATCATTTGTAAGGACTGCCACATTGTTCTTCTGTGCCCAGTCCGCGATCGCCTCATCAGTCGGGCCGGCCAGCATTATTGGAGAAAACTTCTTGTTGCGCAGAATATCCAAGGCAAGGTCGGCAATTTCGCGGTCTTTCTTTTTCAGAGAATTCGCCTTTAATTTCTTAAGCTCCTCCGAAACCAAATTCGGGACGAAGATTTTTATCGAGCCAAATTTTTCTTTTATCGCTTCGACTATATCGACCTTGTTCTTCGCGCCGTAGATTAAAATGTTAGTGTCTATTACAATTTGCATGTATAGAAAGCGATTTAAGGGCTTAAATGCTTTGTGTTTTGTAAAATGGCAAAATCGGCTCGCGTGAGGCAGGATTACAACCTCTCTGTGGACAGCTATGACTCCCGCTACCGCGAGATTCAGTTCGAGAAATTCCGGATTATGCTGTCTGGAATAGAATTGAAAGAGCCTATTCTGGATTTGGGGTGCGGGACTGGCTTGTTGCGGGAATTTCTAGGCCGGAAAGTAAAACTATTTGGCTGCGATTTTTCTGAGAAAATGTTAGAGAAAGCAAAAGCACGCGGGGAAATTGTTTCAGTTTGTGATTTGAATAAGAAATTTCCTTACGAAAATGATTTTTTTAATACAGTTTTATCTTTTACGGTTTTGCAGAATGTTAAAGATGTAAATAATTTCTTGAAAGAAGCAAAAAGGATTTTGAAAAAAGATGGAATTTTTGTGCTGACGACTTTGAAAAAGACCACAAACGAGAAAAAATTAATTAAACTAATAGAAAAATATTTTGTTGTTCAGGAAATCACGGACTGTGGGGAAGATGTTGGTTTTATCTTAAACGCGAACGAATAAACGATAACGGTCTTTACCTTCTATCTCATCTAGTATCCTTTGCATCAGGGCCTTTTTCACATCTATTGCAGGCAACCTCTGCTTTATCTCGGCAAAGCTCTCAAACTTTTTTTCCGCGCGGGCTTTCAGCAATTCTTCTGCGTGCTTTTTACCTATGCCAGGCAGCAGCTCGAGCTGGTGCGCCCGTAAAGAAATCGGGCCAGCCTGATTCAGATACTCAACGAACTGCGCCTCTCGGTCTGAAATTATTTTCTCAACGATAACTGGCATCGTGGATTTTGCGGTTTGTGTCAGCTTGCTCGGGAAAAGCGCGGCGCGGATATATGAGATTTTGTCCCGCTTGCCTTCCCCAATGTAAACCTTGTCAAACGGCTTCAGCTCTATGCCTTCCTGCGGCACAAGTTCCAAAAGTGTGAAAAATCCTTCTCCCAAAGCCTGTACTATAGACTCTTTGCGATGGAGCGGCCTAGGGTCGTCTGCGTATCCGTGCTTAAGAAAATCAAGCACGACTGCATTCTCCTCTCTTGTCCGCGGTCTATGTGACTGTTCCATGTTTTTCTTATTTTGTTAACTACCATCGCTTTTACTTGGTTTACTTGTATAGTTAAGAATATAAAAGTATCGGATAATGATATATATTGATTTATATATGTGATATATACTTATATATATACTAGTTTTAGAAAGGTTTTAAACACTTTGCGTATTTGATAAAGTATGCCATCCAGAACTACTAAAACATATCTCCTCTATTACGGCACCGCGGAGGCGTACCTGGAAAGAATGAACCGCGGTCAACTAGCACTTGAAGAAACCGGGGTTCATCGCGGTCAACTAGAAAGAGATCTTGACGACGATGTTACATTAAGGTTTGATTTTGGCGGGTTTGTATATGTTCTCTGGGCACACCCGGATGGTAAAACAATCCGCGCAAGAGTTTTTAGGCGCCGCGGCGATAGTAATAAAGCAATAGCTGACGTGCGTATGGATTTAGGGTCGGCCCGGTTACGAGTAACAACCTCAGTTTCTGGACCGGCCTTACAGGAAATAATCGACACATTGGCGCCAGGCGGTGCTGCCCGAGTAATTCGCCAAACTACTTCCTAAACTTCCCGCAAATCTCAGAGATGCGCTGGAACTGCTCTAACTCACCCAAATCCTGCGGAAGTAAATCTATAATCTGAATAATATGCTCGTTTGCCAGCGTTGCTATGTCTAACGCGCGCAGCTCCTCGCGCAGTTTTTCAGCATCACTCTCTTTCAGCCTTGCGCTGGCCTTGGCATAATCGAGAATCTTGTTTTGTATGTCTGCGCGTTCTTCTTTTTTGCCGATGGCCTGCAGCGCCTTTGCAAGTGCTGATAAGTGCAAAGGCTCCTTGTTAACTAATTTTAGTTCCATCTTACAATTTCCTTAAGTGAACGGCATTTGACAGGAATATTTTTCTGATGCCGCCGTCCATTACCGCGACTTTGTAAACCCTTCCCTGCATACCAATAACTATTCCTGAGCGCCCCTCGTATCTTGGGTGCGGCATTCCCTTGTGGACTGCAGATTCTATATCTATCGCGACCCTGTCGCCTTCCTTAAATTGCTGCATCAGCCTTGTAAGTGAGATTTTTCCCCGGCTGCGCGGATTTCGGGACAGCGTTCTTCTAGTGTCTGACCTGAATCCGCCTTGGTGTTTTACCATTTTAAATTAAGGAAATTAGTTGGATTTAAAAGCTTTTACTGCGCGCGGTTTTTGGCGGTTTTACTTTAGCAGTTTCTTTGCTTCCTTTTCTAGCTTTTCACGGGCCTGCGAAAGTATGCTGGACTGGCCGGCCATGTATGCGCGCAGCGCCTCGCGGCAAAGTTCCTGAATATTTTTATAGCCCATGTCCTTCGCGACTTTCGAAGCGTTCTTGTGCAGTTCTTCTGGCAGACTTAATAAAATGTTTTTACTCATATTTATCACCGGAGTATACGGATGTATATAAAAAGATATATAAAACTATCGGTTCTGTTTTTTATCGAAAGACTTTTAAGATTATTCCTATAACTACACGTATGACACAAGGCGACGTAGACTTACAAACACTATGTGAGCAAGCGGGCTTCGAAGATCTCGCTTCAGAACAGCACCCATACACGGGTTATTTTTCGTACGGCGAAACAATGTACTGTCTCAAGGGGCACAAGTCATCTAACGGCTTCCATGCATTAATAGTCGCCGCATTTGAAACCCAAAGTGATCAAAGTACACTTAAAATTTATGATATTGCTGCAAAGGATTTGCGCACCGCTGAACTTCTCGGAATGGTTATAGACATACACCAGCGCGAACCGCGTTTGTCCGGCGCTGCCGCAGTGCGTTGGCTATTTGAGATAATACAATCACGCAGAAAACCGCCTTCGGCGGACCGATAGCAATAAAATTACATTGGTAAATAGGGTATCTTTCCACCAAATGCTTTCATAAGTTTTTGCATCTGCTTTGGATTACCCATTAATTTCATAACCTTTTTCATCTGCGCGTACTGCTTCAGCAAGTCGCGGACATCCTGCTCTGGCCGGCCTGCCCCTTTTGCAATCCGCTCAATCCTGCGGGCAGAAATTACGTCAGGGTTGTCTTTCTCGTGCGGCGTCATCGAGTCCATCACGAACTTCCACACTTTCATCTTCTCCTCCTGCACATTCAGGAGCTCTTTTGGAATGTTGGCCTGCCCCATCCCTGGAATCATATTCATGATTTGCGAAAGCGGGCCCATCTTTTTCAAGGCTTCCATCTGCTGGTATAAATCAGTCAGCGAGATGTCGCCCTTCATTATTTTCTTGCCGAGCTTTTCCGCGCTCTCCTCAGAAATTGCTTCCTTTGCCTTTTCGAGCAAAGACTCTAAATCACCCATTCCTAATAATCTGGAAACAAAATTCTTTGGCTTGAACTCCTCCAAATCTTCAATGTGCTCGCCAAGCCCGATGAACTTTACTTTTGCATTTGTTGCAGCGCAAGCCGTGAGGGCGCCACCGCCCTTTGCAGTACCGTCCAGCTTTGTTACAATCACGCCGTTCACGCCCGCGGCTTCACTGAACGCCTCCGCTTGTCGCTTGGCGGCCTGCCCGATATCGCCGGAGATTACAAGCAGGACATGCTCTGGCCTTACAGCATCGCGCACGTTTTTTATTTCAGAAATCAATTCTTTATTTAAGGCGTCGCGGCCGGAAGAGTCAAAAATCACAACGTCAAACCTCGAAAAATCCGACTCAAACTTTTTTATAATTTTCATCGGGTCTTTTTCATCTTTAATCCCGTAAAAAGGAACTTTAACTTTCTCGGAAAGCTGTGAGAGCTGTTCGTATGCGGCAGGCCTCCAGACATCCAGCTGCACCAGCGCCGGTTTCAATCCTTGTTTCCTGAAATACTTTGCCAGCTTTCCTGCAGTCGTGGTCTTGCCCGAGCCATACAAGCCAACGAGTAAAATTTTTGTAGGTTTGACTTTTGCCTCCAGCCTGCCTTCCTCAGCGCCAAGGAACTTTGTCAGTTCCTCAAAAACAATATTTATCGTGTGCTCTCTCGCAGTCAGGGTCTTCGCAGGCTTCTCTGCAAGCGCTCGTTTTTTAATCGCTTCAGAAATTTTCGTTGCCAGCTCTACATTAACGTCCGCATGTATCAGGGCTTTTCTTATTTCGACTACCAAATCATCAACAAGCTTTTGGTCTATTAGCGACGCTTTGAATACTCTTCGCAGGGCATTTTTCAGCGAGTCAGATAGTTTGTCCAGCACCATGCTAAAAGCTATAATTTAGAAGTTTTAAATGCTTGCGGTAGAAGCCTAATCTTTGCCGCCAGTTTCTATTTTTATCATTGCTTTGATGTTCGATTTCAGGTAATCGAGTTTGTCCTGCGGTATGAGCGCCACCTTGCCGGCAAATCCAATCTCCGTTATAATTTTTTCTGAGAAGCTGCGCAGGCCAGCCTTGTCAGATTCTTTTATAATTGCGGCAATTTTGTGTTTAGTTTCGTCCGGCAGGCCAAGCGCGTTTATTTGGTCAGTAATTTTTTTATCTATGTCTACCATGTACAATAATATATAAAAAGAATTAAAAAGGTTTTGCAGTGTCAAATTATTTTGCTAATAAATTCTTCCGGGCTAAATTTCACCAAATCTTTGTATTCTTGGCCGACGCCCATAAATAATACCGGCTTGCCAATCGCATGAACCGCAGATATTATCGCGCCGCCTTTTTCGTCGACGTCCGCTTTAGTCAGAATTATTCCATCGATACTTATTGCTGCATTGTAATCAATTATTTGATCAACAACATCATGGCCCGCAATAGATTCACCAACAAAAATTGTCAGGTCAGGCTTTGCCACCCTCTTCAGCTTTTTCAGTTCATCCATAAGGTTTGCGTTTGTGTGCTGCCGGCCAGCAGAGTCGATTAACACACAGTTTATTTTGTTTGCAGTTGCGTGCTTGACTGCATCAAATGCAACTGCGGCAGGGTCGGAGCCGTACTGCTGCTTTACTACTCTTATTCCTAGTTTTTTTCCGTGCTCTTCGAGCTGTTCTATGCTAGCCGCCCGGAATGTGTCTGAGGCAGCAAGAACGCAGGAAAAGTTGTTTTGTTTTAAGTAGTTGGCTACCTTTGCAATTGTTGTTGTCTTGCCGTGACCGTTTGCGCCCACGAAAAGCAGGACTGCCGGCCTGCCGGTTTCAGAAATCGTATGCACTGTATCGAGCAGGCTTATCTTCTTTGGCTCGTTCAAAATCAAAAACAAGACATCCTTCAAATCATCTTTTATTATTTCTGCTACCTGGCCGCGTTTTATGGGCGTCCCCACCAAATCCGTTCTTAATTTTTCTCCTATTTTTTCGGCGACTTCTGTGGAAATATTGTTTTCAAGCATGCTAGCCTCAAGGCCTGCAAAAATTTTATCAAAATATTCGCCAGAAAGCTTTGTTTCTGTTATTGCTTTTGTTATAGATTCGATAAAGCCGACTTTTTCTTCTATTTTTTTTAATTCCTTTGGCTTTCCAGAATCAGGCTCTGTCTGGCGAAGCGCAGCGGAGCTTGCATCAGTTTTTATTTCTTGTTTTGTCTCTTCTTTTACTTCTGATTCCGCTTTCTTCGTAAAAGACTCAAACGCTTTTTTTAGCAAGCCAAACATAGAAATAATTGTTAGTTGAGATTTTTAAATTAATCTTTTACAAGTTCCTGCAGCTCGCCCTGCAGTTCGTTTGCCCGCCTGACGAGCAGCTGCATGTTTTGCGTTAGCTTCTCCAGTATTTCTGCGGATGCCTCGATTTGTTTTTGTATTAAATCTTTAGTTTCGGAAACTTGTTTTTTTACCAGAATTCCGGAGCCGACATTCACGAGAACCTCTTTTGTGTTTTTCAGCTCTGATTCTGCGTAAATTCCCATTCCTACTGAGGAAAGGGACTTGCCCGGCTTGCCAGTAGAAAACTCACCCAGCGACTGGCCAAGCTTCACTAACTCCTGATTTCTGTGTTCTAGTTTTTCCAGCTCTTCCTGCAGCTCTTTCATCTGCGCTTCTATCATTTGAAGGGCGACATATTTCTGCTGCAGCTCTGCCTGCCTGTTTTCTGTTTTGCCAGCCATGTTTTAGCTCTTATTGCGTAGTTTTTAAAACTATGCACTAAATTCCTTTTATAAAACCAAAGGATTCATCAACCCGCGATATTTCATAACCAGAGCTCGCGCGGCCGATTACAAAACCGTTCGAGTTTGCGATTATGCCGGTGCTTACAAACGGGTTCCCGAGATTTACTGTGCCGAGGCCTATTTCAAATCCAAAAACCCGCTCTATTTTTTTAATTTCGCTGTCAGAAAGATTTGGCGAAAAAATTCCTCCGCAGGCTGTCACTATGCCAACTGTGCGCGGAGTCGGCAGGCCAGACAAATCCATCTGCACGAATTCCACGTTTGGAAACGCTTTTTTTATTTCGTCAAACGCTTTTTTGCCGTAAACTTCCGAGACTATTCCAGATTTGTCGTTTAATAAAATCGTGTTTCCGAGCGCGGTGTGCTCTGTTTTTATTATATTAACAGAAACGTTTATTTTTTCCAGATCTTTTTTGAGCGTTTTAAGCTCGTGTTCAGACACAATATCTGGCAGAAGAACAGAATTAGAATTTGCCGCGCAAAACAGGCCGACCAGCTCAGTGCCGTACAGGCCGACCTGAAATACAGGAACGCGCAGGATTTTTTCTATTTCTTTAATTATACTTTCCCGTACTGTGCGGCCGACAAGGCAGAACTTATCTGTTGCGATGCCAAACAAGCCCACATTTGAGTTGCCCTCAAGCTCAGTTATTAATATGTGTTTTTCAGAAGTCTCTGTTAGTGCTTGCATTTTACTGGTTCATTGAAATTTCTTGCTTGCGCGTTAGTTTTTTTGGCGCCGTTTTCTTTTCTTTTTCTTTGGCTGGCTCTTCTTTCTTTGTGCCAGCTGGCTTTTCTTTTTCGGCTGGCTTGGCTTCTGCAGCCGCTTCGGTAGGCGTTTCGCTGACTGGCTTCTCTGCGGCTTTTTCCACTGCCTTTGCCGCAGCTTCGGCCTTTATTTGTTTTTCTAATTCACGTTTTGCTTTTTCAGGTAATTCAAACAACTCCGCTTTTGCAGTTTTCTTTTCTTTGTTAACATCAAGCTTTAGCTTTATTTTTGGAGGCGGATTCTTTGCGCCGTGCGCCCATACGTATTCATTAATATATTTTGACAATGTAACTTCTTTGGCCTTTGTGTAATGTGCAATCTGCTTTCTGATTTCGTCCATCGCGCGCTTGCTCTTTCTCCACGTCGGCACCTTGATAAAGCCACGCCTTAAATTAAGAATTAGTATTTGTTCTGCCATGTTATGCCTTAGTCCTTGAGCGCCTCCAGTCGCGCTTTTTTGCAGTGACTCGGGATGGGTGGATGTGCTTTGCCCGCTTCAGCCCAAATCTTTTTGGCACTACCCAGAACGGCGCCCATCTTGTTTGTGAGCCGGCCTTTGCCAGTCTTCTCTTTCTGCCGGACGGTTTTATTGTTGCCATCTTTGTCTATTTTATAATTCTGAATGTTTTTTTTGTTCTGCCAACGCGTTCAAGCAGATTTTTTATCTGCTCTTCAGTTATTTTTCCCTGCAGCTGGCCCGCATTCGCAGACTGGATGAGCAGAGCTTCAATCTGTTCAGCGAGTTCCGGATGGCCTGCCTTTACAAAAGCTAGGCGTTCCATTGCTTCGCGGGTCATGAACTGCTGCAGTTTTGCTTTTATTTGCTGTTTCTGCAGTTCTGTTTCCTGCTGTCTTTTGATTTCTTCACCAGCGTCCATCCTATTGTTGTTTTGCTATTTTTTCTGCGGCCTTTGTCAGCAGTGAAATTCCCTGCGGCGTTATTATGCGGCCTTTGTGCACACCTTCTTTTTGGTATTTTGAGAGGCCAGCCTTATCAAGCTGCTGCAATATCTTTCGGATTATATTGCCAGATGCTTTTTGGAATTTTGGCGGTGAAACGCCGCGGTTTTTTTTACCGCCGTATTTTGAGCGTAATTTTGAGACGCCCACAGGGCCGTCTTCGTAAAGCGTTTTAAGCACTGAAGCAGCGCGGATGTAGAACCAATTTTGATTTACTGGCGGTCTCTGCTTGTGCACACCGGTCTTTACAAACTGAGCCCACTTCGGCTGCTCTAATTTTCCTTTGAGCTGGCTGGCTACCTCTTCCGCCAGTTTCTGCGGCCGAACATCAAATATGGCTACCATTTTTATTAATAAGGTCTTTAAAGTATGTTTTTAAGCTTTCCTATTTTAAAGAAAGTATGAAAGTTGCCATAATAGGTTGCGGCATAACCGGCTCTTACTTAGGCTGGCGGCTGCGCGGCTTAGGCCACGAGGTAACAATTTTCGAGAAGCGGGCCGAAATAGGCAAAGCCGTGTGTTCTGGCCTGATTTCCGAAAGACTGTGGAATTTTATCCCTGAAAATAAAAACCTGGTGGAGCATTCTATTGAATATGCAAACGTGCATTTTCCAAAATGGACTGGCCGGCTCAAATTCAAACAGCGGATGTTACTGATGTCACACGCAGAACTGGACAGGTATGTTGCCTTGCTTGCTGAAAACGCGGGCGTGAAAATAATTTTGAATCATAAGGTCGACGAGCTTCCAACCGCCTTTGACCGCGTCATCGGGACGGACGGCGCTCTCTCTGCCACGCGAAAATTACTTGGGCTTAAAGAACCGCATTTCAAGATGGGCCTGCAATTCTTTACGTCCGAGAAAAATTCCGATAACTTTGTGGATACGTGGCCGACTGCAAATGGATTTTTCTGGAAGATTCCACGGGGCTTGCGGGTGGAGTACGGAATCATGGAGGAGCAAAAAGTTGCGAGAGGAATGCTGGACGAGTATTGCTCGCAGCTGAAAGTCAAGATAGCAGATTTGCAGGCATGGCCCATCCCGGGCGGGATGATTGTTTCCAACAATCCAACTGTAACTTTATGCGGCGGGGATGCCTGCGGGCTGACAAAGCCATGGAGCGGTGGCGGCGTAATCTGGAGCCTGACTGCAGCAAACATCTTGCTGAGAAATTTCCCGGATTTTGAAGAGTATCACAAAGAGCTGAAACGATTCTTCGGCTGGCAACTATTCAAAACGCGAGCAATTACAAAGCTTGGATATATTTTAGGAAATTACGTACCATGGCTGCTGCCAAAGGAAAGAGAGATTGATAGTGATTTTATCTTGTAAAAGTAAATATTATGCAGCAACAATGTATTTATCAAAGGCATCCGCGCCACCGTCTGTGTAGTAAGTATGTAACCAACCATCTGCAGACTGTTGTCTGACATCCACAACCACAGTTGGCGGCAGGAGTTTTCTCAAAAATCTTGACTGAAATGGGGAGAGCGTAACAATTCCTCTTTTCGTATCCACGCCACGAACGTAGGCAGTATAATGCAGCCCTGCTGGAAACTTAAAAGAGCGACCATGTAGTGTTATGCTAACTTTATCGCCCTGCAGTAACTCATCAATACTACGAACTCTGCTTCTCACGAGCAGCTCACTCAGCGCGGGGGCGTGTCCTGGACTAGACCCGTTAGGTCCACCACTGCCTAATACAATTGTCATGTGTCTCTAAGTTTAGTTAGACTTTTAAAACTTTCTATCGGGCTGACAGCAAAATATACTTAATCCCAAGAAACGGCACAGCCAGCTCGAGAGCAGGCCTCAGCGACTCGCGCCAGCTCCGCAATCCAACTGAACTGACAGCCAGATTAATTATAAACAAAACCAAAAGTATTTCAGTTGTTGCCCAAACCGCAATTATTCCGGTTCCGGCGGATAAAGCCAAAGTCAATTTATTTGCCCATTTCAACCAAGGAAATTTTTTTACAACTGCATCAACCTCATCCTTGCTCCATTCGTAAAGAAGAAAGCCGAGCGGGAATGCCGCGGCTAAAACTGCCGCAGTCAGAATATTAACCAGCAAATCCATAACATTTCACGCCAAATTTGGTTTATAATGATTTGTTTTGATTGGGATAGATTTATATAATTCAAATATGTTTTATTAGTGTTCCAAATAGAGGAAGGGTAAACCTGGCAGGGCAGCAACCCATGTTGCGTCGCTCAGGTATTAAGATAGCAGGCCATGCTTGACTGACATCAATAAGACTAGGCCTCTTCGGAGACGCTTGTTGGTGCACGGCTTCCGGGGCTTGCGGACTTGGTATCTGGAACGGCCGCGAACTGTAGTGCTCAAGCGCCAACTTACAGGACGGACGGCATTATGGGATCGGACCGTTCCTGCCGGGGCCTAATTCCCATAATTAAAAATCTATGCTGCAACAATCAGTGCGCTAGTTTTTTCAACCTGCCCGATTGGCCTGCCCCGAACCTTTTGAGACCAAAAGGTTCGAGCGAAAAGTCCCGCCTGCGGCGGAACGACAGCACATTAATAAATAAAACTATTACGCAGCCACAATCAGTGTGCTAGTTTTTTCAACCTGCCCGATTGGCCTGACCTTCTCAAGCAAGAATGCATTTAGGTTTTGAATATCGTTGACCTGCACCTTAGCGAGAATATCATACTCGCCGTAAAGAACTCGGGCTTCTTTTATTTCCTGCATTTTTTTCAGGGCTTCTATTACTACTTTTTCGCTGCCGGATTTTGTTGTTATTAACACATATGCGCCAACTGCCATTTTAGTCCTCCAAAGATTAGTCGCTCACCGCGATTAAAGTAGATGTACGCCTTACGCCTTTAATAGTTCTTATTTTATCCATTACAAAATCGCCGAGCTTTGATATGTCAGAAACATGAATTTTTGCAACCAAGTCATAATCGCCGTAAATTACATCAACTTCTTCTACACCTTCAGCATCCGCAAGCTTGTCTGCTATTTTCCGCTCATACCCCGAATCAGCTACAATAAGTATGAATGCTGCAACCATATGTTTTAATGGGCGCGCAAACCTTATAAGTGTTTCTGTGAGTCACAACTTTTTTGTCAGATTTGTGATTTTTGATTTTGCAGCCAGCCTGTTTGGTAGCACTATCACGCCACTTTTTGTTTCAAGCCGCAGGTCGAAAAGCCCGACAGAAGAAACCGTTCCCTCAAAGTCGCCGATTTTTATATTATCGCCTTCAGTAACCGAAAGTTTTTTTATGGCTGGCCAGGCAAGCAGGTCAGTAAATCTGTTGCGCAGCTCGAAGTATGCGGCCAGGCTGGCCAGCGCGCCCAATATAATTACTATTAGAGCAATGACCGGCGTGAAAATTCCGAGGCGGAAGAGCGCAAAGATAAATGCAAATATATAAATAATATATCTTATTGAATATTCTATTATTCCTGCAGGATTTTTTACACCGCGCTTCTGGAGCCATGTTTTAAGCCCGGATTTTTTCATCAGCACTTCGGCAAAGTTTGCGACAAAGTGTGCGCCGATTATGCTGGCAGCTACAATTATGCTTGCAGCCGCTATTTTGGCAGGCAAGCCGCCCTCGAGGAATGTCCTTATTTCGAGCAGGGATACCATGCAAAGCTTTAAAATTTTGGATTTAAAAAGATAGATGTCGGGGATTGCAAAATGCCAACAAATGTAACAGTTGAGTATGTTCTTGCAGAAGAAGAGTACTTCAAGGCAAAGACACCTGCTGACAGGCTGGCTGCTATGAAGCGCATGATAGCTGTCGCGCCAAAACACAAATCAGCAGAAAAGCTAAACGCCGCGCTCAAAAGAAAATTTTCAGAACTTAAGAAGGACATAGAGCGCGAGAAAAAAGCCGGCAAGGGCAAGCGCACTGAAGTTGTGCGGAAGGAAGGCGCGCTGACAGTCGTGTTTATTGGTGTTGCAAACTCGCCGAAGTCAAGACTCTTTGCAAAGATTGCAGGCCTGGAATATAAAGGCGAAAATGAATATAAATTTGTGATGCGCATGATCCCGTATGAAAATGTGTGGATGCAGGGCATAGATATGCCAGCTTTTTACGCAGGAATATCAGAGGCCGGCGGGCAGATTTTTGATTTAGTAAGGCTTGCCGACTTTATTATATTAGCAATAAAATCTGCGGATGATTTTGAGTTAATAAGGAACGAACTGGCGAAGCGCGACATTGACATTAACAAAAAAAATCTTGCTTCTGCTATTGATATCAGCGACGTTGATGATTTCAAAGAAAAAATCTGGAGGCGCGTTGGAAAGATACGCGTTAAAACGAGAACGCGCGGAGTAACAGCGCCGAAGCCGGTAGTGTTGGACCCACGCGCAACCGTGAAAGATCTGGCCGGAACAGTGCACAAGGACTTTGTGCAAAGGTTTAAAATAGCAAAAATATGGGGGCCATCAGCAAAGTTTGCAGGCCAGCAGGTGGGTTTGGAGCACAGACTGGCTGATGGCGATAGTGTTGAGATATTTACGAAATAATATGAAAGCTCAAATAAAAAAAGAAGCAAGCAAGAACATCCTGGCACGGGCTTTGCTCGGCAGGAAGATGCCTGCGTCGATGAAAGAAAAAACTGCGGCCCCGCGCAGCATTTTAGAACGAGCGTTCAACAAGCAGTCCGGCCTTGAGCAGGCCAGCCACGAAGGCCTCAACAAGTGGTTCAAAAATTTAGTTGAAGAACAGTTTAAGCGATGGCACAAGCATTCTGATGGCAGCCCTGCAAAACCAGTAGTTTTAGGCAGCTATGGCGAAGATTTGGAAAAATCAGATTCTGGCCTTGAACGCGCAGTAGCTAAGACTGCAAGCGCAGGCGAGCCAGCTGTAGGTTACGTCGCGAAAGGTGGCGCTGCTAAAAAGGAAGATTCCGAAAAAAAAGACACAGACAAATTTCGTTCGTCTGATGCCTCGCCGCCACGCGGCTCCGGGGATATTAAAGATGCGTATAAAGCAGGAAGCAAGGGCGGCGATAGCTATAAATCCGGAGCAGCAGGCGCCAGTTACAAAGCCGGCGGCGATGCGCACGTTTCCGGAACATCGTATGCCAGCCAGGCAGCGGGCGCAGTTGTATCCTGTGCATCGTGCGGTACGGGCGCGCACGCAGAGATGAATTCTGACGGAACTGTCAGCTTTAATTCCATGGGCAAGATGGGCAGCAACATGTATCAGATTGGCGGCTCAAACAGCCTCTACGGTGCCGGCGGGCAGAACAAAAATTACCAGTCCGGTTCTGGAAGCTACGCTGCAGCGCCAGGCGGTAATGTCCAATCAACAAACTATCAGCAACAGCCCGGTGGGGATGATGATTAAATCGGCGTGAAACCCTTTGCCTTAAGAATTTTTCTTACCGAATTGTCGATCTGCGACGCAGGAATTTTTCCATCCCAGACTGCTTTTTCTACAACATCTATTATGTGGTTGATTTTGTCCGGAGAAGAAGCAACATCAAGAACAACATCATTGCCTGCCGCGAATAAATCTATATATCTATTGTCTGACCAGCCGTAATACCTGATCAGGCCGAGCATATTTATATCGTCCGTTATAACCAGGCCGCCAAAATTTTTTTTCAGGGTTGTTACTGCTTTTTTTGATGTAACTGCTGGCTTGCCTTCAGTGTCCACAGCGCCGCTGCCGATTACATGGCTTATCATAACTGCTCCGGCACCAGCTTCCGCGCTTTTTGCGAATGGTTTTGTGTCAGAGCTGTCTATAACCGCATATGTCAAAAGCCTGTGCGGGTCGCGGACACTCAGCGTTTTGCCAGGATAATGTTTTGGCGTTGCGATTACATTTTGTGACTGCAGGCCGCGCACATAACTTTCAGCTTTGCCAGAAATTTCATCTGACGTTCCAGAAAAGCTGCGGCAGTTCCAGATTGTGTCTTTTGTGTCAACAACCGGGGCGAAGTTCATGTTCATTCCGAGCTCCTTCATCAGCTGGCCTTCCGCCTTTCCGATTGTGAATGCATCTTCATCAGTTTCAATTTCGTGCAGTGCCGGGAACTTGATAAAATTTTCAAACGGGTTTATGCAGCCTTCAACGTCTGCAGCTATAAAGAATGGAATTTTTGTATCGCGCTGGAATAAATTTGTGGTTTGGTTGAACGCCTCTGGCGTATCCATCGCAGTAAGGAACACGCCGCCGATATTCATTTGCTGGTAAAGCGCTTTGTCGTCGGGATTTCCGTAAACTATCATCATCTGCGCAATTTTCTGGCGGAGCGTCATTGAACTAAGGTCGACAAACTTGCCAGCCACAACTATATTTTCCGGAGGCTTTGCATTGGCTTTGTAAAATTCGTTGTACAAGTTTGCGGCGAGCAGGCCAGCTACAAGAATGGCAAGCAGGAATGTAATTCTCAGTTGTTTCATTTTACATTTAGCCTATAGCCCTGTATCTTACAGTAGCTTATTGTTTTTGCGTTCACGCGGTATTTTGCACCGTAATCGGAGTTTGAGCAAACGTAGTCGGAATTTACTGCAGTTTCTTGCGAGCAGGTGCGCTGCTGCTGCAGCTCGAAGCAGCACTGGTTTATGTCATCGATTGCCGACTGCAGGCCGCGATATTCAAAAATACACTTTGGCTCTGACTTGTCAAGTGCATAAACAACATTTGCAGTCATGTCAGCAGGCCCGGCGAGATTCAGGAAAAGGGCAAGTGCGGCTACCAGTAACGCTACATTAAGAATGGCCAGCTTACCCATACCAACATTTATAATTGGGTGTTTAAAAGTGTTTTTGGATATGAGCATGAAAGCAAAGGGTTCTAATGCTGAACGGGAGTTAGTCAGCATGCTCTGGGGCAGTAACTTCGCAGCGATCAGGGCAGCCGGCTCCGGCGTTCAAAAGTTTTACTCGCCCGATGTTCTCGCGTCAAACGGCTCAAAGGTTTTGGCGATAGAGTGCAAATCAACAAAATCAAAATACCAGTATTTCGAGCCGCAGCAGGTTGACGAGCTAAAAAAATTCTCAGAGATTTTCAAGGCTGAGCCCTGGCTTGCCGTCAAATTCTCAACCGAGTGGAAATTCTTTAAGATAGAAGATTTAGAAAAAACAGAAAAGGCACACGTGGCAACAAGAGAGTCAGAAAAGGCAAGGGTACTTTTGGATTTATTTAGTGCCAAGCCGCTGCCCTAGTACTGCTACCGCAGAATCATCCCAATTTATTCTTATTGCTTTGTAATTATCTGAAGAGTAAGGTGTGCGATATTTGTGAACTTCAAAATGTAGGTGCGGCCCAAGATGTGCAAGCCAGCCAGTCGCACCTGAAAGTGCTATGACCTGACCGGCGGTTACTCTATCACCAACTCTTACTCTCGCACCACGTTGTATGTGCTCATAGATTGAATACTCGCCATTGGGATGTCGTATCTCAACAAAATTTCCGTGTTTAGCAAAACGCTCGTCTTGGCCACCGATCGTTGAATTATCTTTTACATCGACTACGATGCCTTCTAGCGAGGCTTTCACCGGCGTGCCGACAGGGCAAACAAAATCTATCGCTTGGTTGTGTTTTCCATGTTTGTGTGTTTTTGCGTGGGCTGGAGAATCCGTGGTTGTTGCTCTTGCAACAAACTGTAAATCAATTGGCAAGCCATACTGGTTTTTCTTTACCAAAATTAAACCTCGACCTTATACCGATGCAGCTCGGCCAGCTCTCTGTAAAAGCCAGTCTTGCCGACAATCAGGAGAAGAAGGAACAGGAAGCCGGCCACAAAAACAGGGGCGAGGACTATGTAGGAAAGAAGGAAAAATATTGTGTTCTTTGTTATGCTAAACGCGAGAAAGCCAAGGTATGAGAACCCGATGAATATTGCGATGCAAATGCTGAGCAGCGCGGAGTACAATAAACTTGTAGTTGGTCTCTCATGCCAGTAAGGCGGCTTTTCTACCATAGTTTTGCCTGTTGTTTGGCGTATATAAAACTTGCTACTTCCAGACAGCAAGGTTCGCGCTTTTCAGGACTGTTACCGCGCCAAGCAAGATGACCGGGCCGACAATTATGCCAGCAGGGCCGAGCAGAATTAAACCGCCAAGGACACCAAGCAGTATGAGCAGCGGGTGGGCGTCTGCGTGCTTGCCGGCAAGGTATGGCCTTAATATATAATCCAATATGCTTCCTGTAACTAAGCCATAGGCAAGCAGGCCAATGCCAGCATTGACATCGCCGTTTAGTATTGTTATCACAGCAATTGGGATGTAAAGTGCGTATGGCGCGCACATATTTTTTCATGTCGTTGAACAAGTGCTCTTTTTTATCTGCTGGCAATGGCAGGTTTTCCCCGATCCACTTGGCAATTTTTTCTCCGTCTTTCAGGAAGTAAAAAAACGAAGCAAAGAATATGAAAATAGAAAGCAGGAATTTTGGTATCTGGCCTACCGTGCCAGAGAAATCTGATATTATGCGCGAGAAGAAAAATCTTGCTGCATTTTTTATTGTGTCTGTAAACTGCGCGCTTGCTGCTAGCTGGCCAGAATTTATTTTTGAGATAAATAGGTAGGCGCGGCCGAACTCGTTTAAAATTATTGAAGCCCCATAACTTAGCAAAATTATTATAACACCAATTGTTAAGGCAGTTAGAAAATATGCAGAAAATGTTTCAGATATTTTTGCGGAAATTTTTTTGTGTAGCGGCATCACGAGGTATGCAACGACAGCCGCGAAAACGATTGGCGTGAGGAACGGCTTGAGCAGCAGGCCAGCCAGGACAAGCGCTGCCGCAGTCAGAACCAACTTGTAAGTGTGCGAGTTAGCCATATAATTCCTTTTAGTTATGCATATATAAATTTATAGGTTTCCAAACAAAGCATCAGGTAGGTATGCTACTGACTGCACAACAAGTGTTGGCTTCTCCAAGCTTAATTTTTTCAAATCATGGATGCCAGATAGGACTGCACACGTTTTTACGCCGGCCGCCTTGCCGGCAATCATATCATAAACAGTATCGCCCACCACCCACTCCACTTTTGCGCCCAATTTTTTCTCGGCTTTGAAAATTTCGTCGGCGTCAGGCTTCGCGTGCGCGACTTCCTGCGCGCATACAATCGCGTCAAACGTTCTTGAGGAAAGCCCGCCGTGTTTTAGCAGCGCGATGATTTCATCGTGCAGGCTGTTTGATATAATAGCAACAAAATATTTCTGCCGCAGTTTTTCCACCGCCTCTGGAACGCCTGGAATTGGCTTTGTCAGCTTGAATGTTTCATCCAGAACTATGTTTATTTTGTCATTTGTGACTTTAAGCATTTTTCTTTCAGGTATGTTTGAGAAAAGGTTTTTTACGATTTGTATGCCCGGCAGGCCAAAGTGTTTTGTTATTTCGTCTCTTGAACGGGTTGGAAGGTTATTTTTTTCGAACGATTTATTGTAGGCAGCTACATATGTTTCAGTCGAGTCAAGCAGCGTGCCGTCTAAATCGAAACAAATGACTGTTTTTTTTGGCTTTGGCATGTTTCATAGATAAGATTTATATATAAAAAGCTAATGCCATTGCATGATTAAGTACGAGCCGGCTTTTGAGATCAGGGATTTGGTCGGGCAGATCGCGAATTCCTTGGGGATGGCGCACATTGATCTGTCGCGGCTGGCCTGCTTTCGCAGTACAGGCTCAGCCAGCAGGGCGATAGCAAGGTGCTACGCGCTTTCTAAAATATGGCAGCAGGCCCTTAATACAAAGGCGCACTATATAATAGAGGTTATTTCAGAAAAATTTGACAGACTAAGCGACTCGGATAAAGAAAAAGTCCTTATTCACGAGCTGATGCACATACCAAAGGCCTTTGGCGGAGGTTTTCGGCAGCACGATTTTGTATGTGCGAGAAATGTCGAGGCTTTGTATAAACAGCTGAAAATGCATACATTTTCAGCTGCCCCGCAAAATTCTATTTTGCGCTGAAATTAACTCCAACTCGCCGCTCGGAGCCCTCGGCATTTTTTCATAAAACCAAATGCGCGGTATACTACAAGTATACTGGCAGCATACTCGCTATATTTTCTGTGTTTGGTTTTTTACTAATCTCGAATCTGGCCTTGCTGCATGCTGGCCAGCCAGCTGTTGTAGATTGTGAGCTGATATTCTTTTTGTATCCGGCGCGATACTAATTTCAAATTACCTTCGTGCAATGCATACCGTTCAGAGAGTTCGAGCGCAACCTTTTTTGGCAGAAAGACAGGCCTGCCGTTTACAAAAGTGAACATCGGCACATGCGGGCCCAGCTCGAAATCGCACATGCCTTTGAACTTGGTCTCTCTTTTTTCGTGCCTGTATGCTTTAAGCTCCACTGCCCGGGCCTTTGCAGCTGCGAGTTCATCTTCAGTCCATTTACTTGGCGCGCATCTTCCGCCGGCCAGCCGCTCGAGCAGCGCGTTTTCAATCTTATCACGTTCTGTGATTGTAAGCTCGCCTATTGTTGTTACATAGCCTGATGTTTCTGATATGAGATAATTGAGATGTGCGGGTTTTATCTCTGCCCCAAATGGCCTTGCCATTTCGAAAAATCTTTGTTTTTCTTTTTGCGGGTAAAGGAAATTAAGGGTTGCGTGTGCAAATACAGAGTCGCGGCCAAGCAGGATCGCAGTCGAGCCAATCTTGCGCCAGTCGCCGCTTACGTCGGCCATTATGTCGCATTTGTTCCAGAGTTCTGTTTTAACGCCGCAGTCCTTCAGCGCAAGCATAATGTCACGGCAGAAAGCCTTTGTATGCGCCTCTGTATCCCTGTCGCCAGCGTCTTTTTTGTAAGCCTTGCTGATGATTATCTTGTTTGGCGTCAGCATGGCCAGCGTGCCGCCGCTCCGCCTGACCGCCCAGTCGAAACAATGTTCCTTGCATTTTTCCTGCGAGATCTCGTCCTGTGTTTGATTTGCCCCGAGACAGATGGCAAGCGGCCTTACCTGATACAGGCGCACAGTTGTCTGGCTGGTTTTTCCTGCACTCTCTGCCGCAACTTCATCCAGGGCAAGGTTTGTAAAAATGTTTGTCCTGGTTTCGTCTTCGTTTTCTATGTGCGCGAGAGCTACCTTATCTATAATTACGCGGACCATGTCATCAAGACCCATAAAGCCATAGCTTCAAAAGGATTTAAATTGTTGTGTAAACTGCAACAAACAGGGCGGGATTTATTAACTCGTGCACTTCGGTTTGTAATTCAAGTAAACAAAGTCTGCATAGCCTGCCATTTTAAACGTTTTATAATGAGTGTTTAAAAGTGTGACTACTTCAGCTTGCCACAATACCTTTAATTTGTTTTTCAATTACTTGCGACAGTTTTAGATTATGTTTTCGGCAATACTCCTTTAGCTTTCTCAGCAGCGCCGCATCTATTGTGATGTCAATCCGTTTCTTATAGCTTAGCTTTGTAAGCCTGCCAGTCCGGTCATATTCGGCGAGGGCTTCAAACGCGTCCGCATATTTTTCAAATATTTTGCGGTCATAGAGTTTCATCGCATATTAACCTCTTTATTTTATCTATGTCTGTTATATTTTCTGATGCCAATTTTATTATGAGCCTGTCGACTTTCTGTGTGTTAATCAAGAGCTTGTTTTCTTCAAAGAATTTGAAGACTAAGTATGCCCC
>JACOYC010000019.1 GCA_016182015.1 Nanobdellati archaeon
AGTTGTGTAAAATTTTGTTTTGCTGTCCAAACTCGCACACTGTCTAAAACTCCCTGCGGTATTGTGCCGAAGCCGACTGCTGATGCGTTGATGCCTCCGGTTGAGTTGATTAACAGCCCGCCAGCATTATGAGTCAGATTCCCAGCAAGAGTAATATTATTTAACGTCAAGCCTGTCCGTGTCTGGTTCTGCAGCCTTTCTGCATTCTCTGCATAAAGCGCGCCGGTAATCCTAAACCGCGGTGTAATCATCTGGTTGCTGATGTTAATCTCGAGCCAGACTGTTGTGTTGCCCTGCAGGCCAGTCGTGTTGATTATCGGAAACAAACGGCCGTTTGAATCCGTAACCAATGTCTGTGTTTCGTTGTAGAGCAATATGCCTGCTGTTGATTCGCTAAAAAAAGTAAAGTTAATAGTGAGCTGCGTATTATTTAGTATGCCATTCGTGTTGTTCCTGATTTCCAAAGGAACTGTGATGGGCTGCATCGCCGAAACTGCCGCAAGCGAGGTCAGCAAAACCAAGAACGAAAGACCAAATACCAACAGCTTGCTCATTACTTTGCCTCCTTAGGCTTGACAACAATGTTGCCGATTAAATCAACATCTACCGCGACCCTTTTTGTTTTCTTAAACGCCGGGGCAGCGTCCAATATCTCTTTTGGTATTGTGATTGAAAACTCGTCGTACTTGCCTTTAATCTTCCTGTGCTGAAGCTTGACGCTAAGTGCTACCATTGCTTACGTTAAAAAAACGAAATTTCCGTTAATATAAATGTTGTGTTTTCACTTGTAAATGCTTACTTAAATTAATATACGTTATTAGTCAGGTGTTTGTGGTTAGTGTTGTTAGAATGGCTGGCTTTCCAAGGCACGATATCGGGCATGCGCAGAGGCAGGTAGCGCGGCTTTCTTCGGATGTTGAACATTTAAGCAAAAAGGCGGCAGGCCTCGCAACACACGCGGCGCTAAAAAGGCTTGAGAAGGCGCATTCAGACTACCGCGAGGTGTCCGCGCGGAAGCTGGCCGAGCTCTCGCTGGCAATCGCCAACGCCCGGGACTTATTGAGCGACTTGCATACTGACATCGACAGCGTAAAATCATCTACTGCCGAATACAAGGAAGACAAGAAAAAATGGAGCAAAAACTTCGATGAATTCCTCGCGATGCAGCACCAGATTCACGGCGAGCTTGAACAGGTCTCGCACCACCAGCAGGAACTGCTGGGCGAGCACAGGCAGATAAAAGAAAAGCACGGCGCGCAGTCGGAAAGGCTTGCAAGATTTGAAAAAGAGCTCTCGCAGTTTGAAAAAATAATTCCAAACGAAAAGCTGAACAAGCTGTGGGAGTCCCACCGCAGGCACAGTGCGTTTGTGGAAGGCAGGCTGAAAGAGTTTGAGGGTTCTGTTTCTGATACAAAATCATTTGCAGAAAAACTACATGCTGATATGCGGAACGTTGATGACGCCGTCGCAAAAAGGCTTGATAGGCTGATGAAGGAAAAAGAGGTGTACATCAACTCGCTTGTCCGGGAAGTCACTGCAGAACAGAAGAAACTGCACGATTTTGACGAGCTTCTCACAAAAGACATGAAAAAGCTCGAAGAAAGGGTTGCAAGAAAGATTGACACGCATATGCGCGAAAAAGCGCTCGAGATGGAAACAAGGCTTTCAAAATATAATGACGAGATTGCCTCTGTCCGCAACCTGGTTGTCTCGCTCGACAAAGATGTGGCCAACGCGGTTGAAGGCGCGCAGGAAAAAGCTGACAAAATCATCGGTGAAAAAGAAGCTTACATAAACGCACTGGCTGACAAGCTTGAGAAGGAGCGGGCGGACTTAAAAGAGTTTTCTGAAAAACTTGAGCAGGCGGCAGCAGGTGCAGACGAACGCTTCGCGAAAAAAGTTGAAAAAATTCTGGCTGAAAAAGAAAAACTGATTGCCGCAATTTCGGAAAAAATGTCTAAAGAAAAAGACGACATGCGAAAGGACCTTGAAGCAACTGAAACCAGAATTATGACAGAAGAGGATAAGTTCCGTGAGGACATCAAAAAATTCCACAAAGACCATAATGTCTGGGATATCGCGTTTGATAACGTTGAGGCGACGCAGAAAGAGATTGAAGGCAAGCTTGACAATTTCACAAAGCTGGAAAAGCATTTACAAAAACAAGGGACTGATTTATCAAGGCAGATAAATGACAGCAATAAACGCTCAGAAGCATTATCAAGAAAATTTGAGCACGCGGAAAAAGTCGTTGATGAGTTTGAGTCCGTAATAAAACCCGGCGCGATAAAAAAACTGCACGAAAACATCGGCGGCCTGGCAAAAAATATTGTGGCGGTTGACAAAATCAATGACAAACTTCATGACAAGCTGCTTGCTGTCGACAAGCGGATGGCTAATGTAGAACGGCATGCCAGGACTGCTGAAGCCGCGGGCAACAAGGCAGAGGAATTATCATCAAAAAGCGAACACCGGGCTGAGGAGCTCGACAGGATGTTCAAGGCCAGCGCGGAGCGGCTGAATACAATTGACACAAAGTTCTCCGAGTTCCAGAATGCTGTTGCAGAAATAAAAGATGAAAACTTCACTATAAAAGAACAGGCGGCTGCGATGGAACAGAACTTTGAGGCGCTCGGAAAAATGGCCGGCCAGATAGATGAGATAAACGCTGCCCTCAAGAACCTGCAGCAGCACATTGCCTATCTGGAAAAAATTTCTATGCGGACGATGGTCATTCAGTAAGATTTAATAACCCCCTAATATGTTTATTTTGCATGACAATCGAAAAAATAAGCTCTGCGATAACTGCCGTGAAACAAGGGCGTTTTACAGCTGCGCAAAATTTTGTTGCGCAACACGAAGCGCACGCGCGGGGTTTTATGAAAGGCAAAGCTATCTCTGGAAAAGTATCCGAATATTATAAAGTTTACAACGCGTACCTTGATGAAGCAAAGAAGTCTGTTAAATTCAAAAGGGCAAGGCTGGCAATGGGCTATCTGGAAAATCTTAAGATTATTTTCAGCAAGCTAACGCCGATGGTGTGATAAATTAGTTTATTTCTTTCTGATAACGCAAACTCGCCGCTCGCTCCCATCTGCTGGCTAAAGCCAGCGGTTTTATGGCTTGCTTAATGGCAAGTTTGCGGAATGGAAAAATTGGCAGACTAAAATCTGTGGTATTAAACCGATGATTTTTTTATAAAAAGGTATGCCAGCCCTATTCCTACAAAAACAAGAACTGTTGCCAGCAGGCCTTCCGAGCCAAGGAAAGAAAGCGAGCCTGCATCAAAAGTCGCGGCGCCGGTAACAAATGACGGCGAGCTGAACAGTCCCAGAATGCCAACTAATGCCACTATGATTAATGCGAGCGTTGCTGCGTTTGAATGTAGCGTGGCCATTACTATTGCCTGATTTACAGGTATTTAAATTTAACGCCACTAATATACAACTCAAAACAAATCTTTTTATTCCTCATTACATTTGGATTTTCATGCTCCAGCTTCCAATCAAAGACGTGATTTCTAAAATACAAACTGAGACCGGCCTGTCAGAACCGGAAATCAGACAGCAGATCGTGAACAAGATGACTGCGCTTGAAGGCCTCGTGTCAGAAGATGGCGCAGCATACATCGTTGCCTCAGAACTGGGGGTGCAGTTGTTCAAAGACACAAGAAGCGGCGCGATAAAAGTCAAAGATATTGTCTCTGGTATGCAGGCCATCGAAACTGTTGGAAAGGTAGTGCGCACATTTTCACCAAACACGTTTACCGGTAAGGATGGCAAGCCAAAACAGGTCGGCTCTTTCATTCTCGCGGACGAAACCGCGGAAATCCGTACTGTTATCTGGGACCAGCGGGCGGGCTGGCTGACTGACGGCAGGCTGAAAGAAGGCCTGGTTGTAAAAATCAAGGATGCGTACTCAAAGCAAAATAATCTCGGAGGTAAGGAGTTACACCTCGGCTATAAGTCATCGCTGATTTTAGAGCCGAAGAATGTGACAGTAGACGTTGTTGCCCGAACCGGAGTGAGCAAGAAAAAAATTGCCGAACTGGCACCTGGCGAAACTGGCTCCGTGCTTGGAGAAGTCGTACAGGTGTTCACGCCAAAATTCTACCCGGTCTGCCCGCAGTGCGGAAAGAAAGTTACGCTGGATGCTGCGGGCGCGACCTGTGCAACGCACAAGTCAGTCACACAACAGCAGGCAATGATTCTGAACTTCGTGCTGGATGATACGACAGAAACTTTGCGATGTGTCGCCTTTCGCGACCGTGCGGAGCAACTCGTGGGCTTGACTGCGATTGAGACACAAGAAATCTTGGCGAAGGACGGGCCGGACAGGCTGCAAGAACGCATAGATGAATTTTTATTGGGCAAAACAATAGAGGTTTCCGGCAGGGTAAACCGCAACGAAGAGTACGACAGGACTGAGATGATTGTCAACCAGGTAAATGTCAGCCCGGATCCTAAGGTTATTGCTAAAGAATTGTTAAACTCTGGCAAAGCTTAGTCTATTAAAAACAGTTTTTCTTAAACTATGAGTATTAGCATACTTTGCATAACCGAACCAGCCGTCCAAAAAATTATGTAAGTCTTCTAATTCAATGGTTTTTGCGCAATAAGATGACTTCATTTGCAAAAACTTTCTCATAAACTTTCTAAAATTGCTTTTTCTTAGCAATTTGTGATAGTAAAAAACTCTGAAGCCGAGTAGCGGGACGCCGCAATTTAGCCGCCGGATTTTGCATTTTTCTGGATGCAATGCAATTTTTAATTTTCTTTTTAGAAAACCGCCGATTTTATTTTTATAATTTTCTAAAACGTCTTTTGAATCGTGCAAAATTACAAAATCATCAACGTAACGAATGTAATATTTTATTTTTAATTTGTGTTTTACAAAATAATCTAACTCGTTTAGGTAAACATTCGCAAAGAACTGGCTTGTGAGATTGCCTAGTGGCATTCCCTTGCCAGATTCTTTTGATTTATGATTTCCTAAAACTTTCTTAATTAAACTTATTAGTTTCTCGTCTTTAATCTTCCTTGAAATTATTTTTATTAGTATTTTTTGGTCAACAGTTTCAAAATAATGTTTTATGTCTGCCTTCAAAACATAGCAAGTTTTTGTATTATTCTTTGAAACTTTTCTTTTGAATTTGTCAAATCTTTTTAGCGCGGCGTGGATGCCTTTGCCTTTCTGGTTGGCAAAGGAATCGTAAATGAAAGTTTTTTGGAAGATTGATTCTATTAGATTACAAATTGCATGGTGCACAACTCGATCGCGAAAATGCGATTTACTTATTTTTCTATTTTTTGGCTCACGAATTATAAAAGTTTTGAGCGGCGCGGGTTTGTAAGTTTCTGTGAGCAGCTCCGTCTGGAGCTGCTTCAAATTATTTTCTAAATCTGTTTCAAATTCTATTACGTAAGGCTTAGTTGTTTTATGCTTACGCGCTTTTTTGAAAGCTAGTTGTAAATTTTCGTAGGTGCAAAACTCTGGATACAAATTATTATACGTAACAGCCATATTAAAATTGTCCCGACGGTCTGCATCATTCCGCGAGCCCTGTTGTTGTAGTTGAGGTCCCTGTTGTTTTTGGTGCGCACAGATTTTCTGAGCACATTGCCATTAAGACCAGACCTGTTGTTGGCGCACCACTTCAAACAGCTTCGTTTGGATTTGTGGAGCCAAAGGGCCCAGCAATTAGCCCTTTCACTTAAACTAATCACTGCTGCTTCAGGTTTCAACTTACGTTTACTTGCTGTTGCAGCTGTATTTTATACACTCAACTCCGTGAATGAAGTGCGTAGTGAAAGGACGTGTGGTCCAGACTACGTTCTACCAACTTGCTGTTGGAAACACGCGTAAGTCGGGACTGTGAAAAGAATTTATTGTTTTTTGACTGCGGAAGCCGCGTCGAGGAGAGTTCTAAGCGTTTCTGGTGAAAGCCCATATTCGCGCGCAACAATTTCATAAAGATTTGGCGCGGCGCCTATCGGCGCAACACGGCGCACCCCGCGAGCCCTGCCGCCGTAGTTGAGGCCCCTGAAGCCATTAAGACCAGACCCGCCGTAGGCGTCGAGGAGCCAAAGGGCCAGAGCGAATGGCTGTTTCTGTGAATTAATATACTCCGCACCAGCAAGATAAACTGGCACGCTAGTTATTTTGAACTCGTCCAAACGCCTTGCGTATGCACTAACATCGCTTCTGAACATAAATTGCATTAATTGGTCTGCAGTTAATTTTGAAACACCAACTTCAAAGCTATCAACCCGCCCGTCAAGCAAAACCTCCCGCTCTGCAGCGGGTTTATTTGCATCTGCGCGCGCTTGTGCCAGAATTGCTTCAAAATCTGTTTTTGGAACATAAAATTCTTTGCCTTTGCGGTGGGCTTGTACTGCCTCAGAAGCATATTTCGGAATTGGCGAGTGCTTGCCTGAAGTCCAAAGTGCAAATGGTGCGCTCTCACCGCGGACGTAATCTGCTGGTACGTAAACTAAAGTTTCTAACACCCAAGAACCATTTTGCCAAAGAGTGCTTTTTCTTGGCGCAACTAATCTCGCCTGCGCCACTTGCTGGCCCGCGGCAAGCTGGCCATCGGCTTCGGAAATAACTCGCAAATCCTCATCCAATGGCATTGGCGCTGTTAGAAACACTTCCAAGCCATTTGGAATTTGCTGTTCGACTGTTACGTTTGCCATTTTCAACAAACCCACTAGTAATAGGTTTAAAAAACTTTCTATATTGTTCCTACTATTAATTTGCGTATGTTTACAAAACAGTATCAACCGCAACACACAAATCTTTTTATTCTATTCTGATTTTAAAATTTTATGGCTAAAAAGAAAAAGGAAGAGGAAGAAGAAATTGAAGATGATGTTGAAATAACAGATAAGCCAGCAGGCAAGAAAATCGAAAAGCTGGAAGACCTGCCGGGTATCGGCGCGAAAACAGTTGAGAAACTTGTGGAGGCTGGCATAAATGATGTGATGTCTGTTGCTGTTGCAAACCCGGGCAACCTCGCGGACATTGCGGAAATTACAAAGCAGACCGCGATGAAGGCGATCGCTGCCGCAAGGACTGCGCTTGACATGGGCTTCAAGACAGGCGAGGAAGTTTTCAAAATCCGACAGAACACCGGCAGAATTACAACAAATTCCGCGGAATTAAATAAATTACTTGGCGGCGGGGTCGAAACCTGCGCGCTTACAGAAGGGTTTGGCGAATTTGGATCAGGCAAGTCTCAATTAGGATTTCAATTAGCGGTAAATGCCCAGCTCCCTGTTGAGCAGGGCGGGCTAAATGGCCAGGTTGTTTTCATAGACACCGAGGGAACCTTCAGGCCGGAAAGAATCCGCCAGCTTGCAGAAGCCAAGGGACTAAATCCGGATGATGTTTTGAAAAACATCCATGTGGCACGCGCATACAGCTCGGACCACCAGATGCTTCTTGCGGAAAAAGTCTCGGAGCTGATACAAAAGGATGGCCTGCCGATAAAATTAATCATAATCGACTCGCTGACTTCGCTGTTTAGGTCAGAATATTCTGGCCGCGGAACTTTAGCGGACCGACAGCAGAAACTGAACAAACATCTGCACTTACTGCAGCAGCTTTCGGACAAGTTTAATCTTGCGGTTTACATAACAAACCAAGTGATGGCCAACCCGGCAATCTTTTTCGGCAATCCGACACAGGCGATTGGCGGGCACATCGTCGGCCACGCAGCAACTTACAGGATGTATTTGAGAAAATCAAAGGCCAGCAAGAGAATTGCAAGGCTGATTGACTCGCCGCACCTGCCAGAGGGCGAGGCTGTCTTTACTGTTGGCACTGATGGGATTGGGGATGCGGAATAGCAAGCTAGTATGTGGAGGGCAGATCTTGGGGTAGGTGTTCCTGTAGCACATTTGCAGCGCGTAGATATTCCTCAATGTCGGCTCCCAATTCATGGCCTTGCCTTTTTAATGTGCGCCTGCTGTCCCGCGCATGCTCTGCAAAATCGCCCTTAATTTGTTGATTCACTACTTGTTCTGTTAACATAACTGTTTCCAAGCCCGCACCTTCCAAATACACATGCGCCAGACTAATGTTGCAATAACGCACAAACGGTGAAAGTTCTATAACTACAAGTCCTTGCCCCGGAATATTTATTTTTTTGACTATTCCAGTGACTAAATGCGTGCCGCCAGCGCTGCAATTATTCAGGGGAGCAATTATGTATGCCTTGCCCCCCGGACCAAAAGTTACTTCCATTTGTACGGCTCGCCAGCAGCAGTAATTTTATAAACATTTCCCACCTCAGAGTCTGATGCCACACATTGCAATCATCGGCGGCTCTGGGGTTGGCTCGCTGGATATATTTGAACAAAAGTCCGAGATAGAAGTGCAAACCCCGTACGGCTCGCCCTCTGATAAAATAAAAATCCTGAAATTCGGCAGCGGGGAGATTGCATTCCTGCCGCGCCATGGCCCAAACCATGCAATCCCGCCGCACCTTGTCAACTATCGGGCAAACATTTATGCGCTCAAATCAATCGGCGTTGACACAATCATCTCGCTGTCTGCGGTCGGCTCGCTGAAAGAAGAGTACGCGCCAAAAGAGATCGTACTGACCGACCAATTCATTGACATGACAAAGAGCAGAAAAAATACTTTTTACGAAAATGGCAAGGTTGTTCACATCTCCGCAGCAGACCCGTTCTGCCAGCAGCTCAGGACAATCGCTACCGCGATTCCATTGATAGCACATAACAAGGGGACTTATGTCTGCATCGAAGGCCCGCGCTTCTCAACGCGAGCGGAGTCAAAGCTTTGGAGAATTATGGGCGCGGACATTATTGGGATGACACTCTGCCCGGAGGCCATGCTGGCCAGGGAGCAGGAGCTCTGCTACCTGAACATCGCTGCGGTAACAGACTACGATGTCTGGGCGGAAAGGCCGGTGAATCAGCGCGAGGTTAATGAAACCATGACACACAATGTTGAAAAACTAAAAGATATTTTGAAAGTGCTGCTGCCAAAGATTCCTACTGAAAGAACTTGCGAGTGCAGGAATGCGTTGAAGGATGCTAGCTTTTAATCGTAATTCACCAAAGAAAAAATATCAAAATCCTTGTAGGCTTTGATTTTCTCGCGGCCTTTCAAATAATTTAGCTCCATCACAAAGGCCAACCCTGCAACAACGCCGCCGAGCTTTTCCACAAGTTTTGCCGCAGCGAGAGCTGTTCCGCCCCCTGCTAAACAATCATCTACTATGAAAACTTTTTGGCCGGGCGCAATAGAAGTTACATCTAATTCTAAGTAGCCAGCACTATAGTTCGTCTCGTATTTTTCTGCAATTGTTTTGCCCGGTAGCTTACCTTGCTTTCTAACTAAAATAAATTTTTTGTTGAGAACATACGCCAATACAGACCCCAAAATAAAACCCAAGCTTTCGATTCCAGCCACCGCATCTATATTTTTATGCGCAATTAAATTTTTCAGTTTATTAATTACGACTGAAAATGTATATTTATCTGTCATCAAAGGCACAGCATCGTAATATGTTATATGGGCCATTGGAAAATTCTTGACAAGGTTAACTCTTTCTTTCAGATTTATCTTCATTTCCCAAACCTTCTCTTTCGTTCGGAATAATCCACGATCGCCTTGACCAAATCTTCCTTCTCGAAGGCCGGCCAAAGCTTGTCGCAGAAATAATATTCCGCGTAGTCAGACTTCCACATTAAAAATCCCGATGTTCTCTGCTCGCCAGACGTTCTGATGACTAAATCAACATCTGGCAAATCCTTGGAGTACATGTTAGACTCAATAAGTTCTTCTGTAATTTTGCCTGCGGCAAGCTCTCCGCTTTCCATCTGTGCAGTAATCTTGCTGACCGCATCCAAAATTTCCTGCCGGCCACCGTAGCCCATCACAATGTTGAAACTGAAGTCTGAATAATTTTTGGTTGCATCCAGCGCGAATTTTACCGCATCGCGAACTTTCTGCGGAAAAAGCGTTAGGTCGCCAACCACATTCAATTTTATTTTAAATTTGTGCATCCGCTCGTCTTTTGCTAAGTCCAAAAATCCTTGTTCAAACAAGTTCATCAGAATTTTTACCTCTTCTGGTTCGCGCTCAAAGTTTTCTCTCGAAAACGCCCATACTGTCAGCGTCTTTAGATTTAACTCGCGGCACCAGTCCAAAACTTGTTCAAGTTTTTCGCGGCCGTATGCGTGGCCCTTCCAGGCCTGCTCGCCCAGCATTTTCGCAAAACGGCGGTTGCCGTCCATTATTATACCGATGTGCTTCGGAACCGCAGGGGGCTCTGCCCCCTTCAGTTTGACGCTCTTCCGGATTCCCCCGTGCGCCATCTGCGATGGCGCTAACTCCTTAACCAATCTTTATCACTCCAACTTTATCTGTTCCTTTTCTCCCCGCTTCATGCGAAGCCAGAATTCAAAAAACTTTCTGCCCTCGGAAACCTTCGGAAATATTATCCAGACTATCATCAAAACAATTACGATTGCGGCCGCAGAGAAAAATCCCAGCAGGAAAAAGAACAGCGCACTGAGATTTACCTCTACCAATACCATTCTTTAGACAACAACCGAACATCTTAAAAAACTTTTGAGAACAGCTTATATACTACTTATCTTAAGTTAATACATGGCCACAGATTTGGTATTTGCATCTGCCGCAATTATAATTGTAGCCATAGGCACCGTAACGGATTTTCAAAACCGCTGGGCACCGGATTACATAAGTTATTTCGGCATTCTGTTCGGGCTTGGCGGGCATGCCATTATTACGCTCCAGCAAAACTCCTACTGGCCGCTCCTGCTCTCTATCGGCGGGGGGGCTGCCTTTTATGGGATTGGCTGGCTCATGTTCAACTTCGGGGCATGGGGGGGCGGCGATGCAAAAATGCTGATTGCCCTCGGCACGCTGCTGCCAGTTTACCAGCCAATAACAAACATCTATTATAGTGCGCCGTGGCCTTTTTTAGTTACGCTGATGCTGAACATCCTGATTTTCGGGGCGGCCCTTGGTATAATCGGAACTGCTATAATCTTTGCTAAAAATTTTCGCGCGATTGTCCCTGAAATAAAAAAACAATTCAGCGAAAACAAAAAATACTTATATTTTTCTGCAGGCACGATTGCTGTTTCCCCGGCCTTTTTATTTTTCACTAATATTTATTTTGCTGCTGCGGTTGCGCTGGCCGGATTTTTTATCATGCTCTTTTTCGCTTTGAAGTCTGTTGAAATAAGCTCCATGCACAAGGACGTGGCGCCGGAAAAACTTATTGAGGGCGACTGGCTCCTGGATGAAATTAAAATCGACAATTTCCATGTCAAACCGACAAAAGCCGGCCTTGAAACTGATGAAATCAAAAAAATAAAAGAGCTGGCTGCGCAGGGGAAAATAAAAACCATTCGCGTGAAAGAGGGTTTGCCGTACCTGCCTGCTTTTCTGGCGGCGCTGATAGCGAGCTTATTCTACGGCGATTTGATGCTGAAAATAATTATGGCCCTCGCCCCCGGAATTTAATCGGTTTCTTCGGCGTAGAATCTTCCGGTTTTGTGGCGGCGGTTCCAAATTTTTTCATATTTTCGGCGATGCGCTGCTGGAACTCTGACATCTGCTCTTCTGTCAGGTCTATGTTCGGCATATCAATAACGACTTTGTCGTTGTCGAACCTTGGTACAATATTAAAAATCATATGCGGAATCGTCTGGCCGGCAGCCGGACCGTTCTGCTGCAGTACACTTATGCCCTGCGCGCTTACTGCATCGTAAACCGCTGCGGAAACATTTCGCAGTAAAATCAAAAGCCTGCTTGCCAGATTGTCCGGCAACTTAGCCAAAAGAGGAATGTGTTCCTTTGGAGCAAGGAATGTATGCCCTGGGTTTGCTGGGTCTTTGCTGAGAAAAGCGATAAAATCATTATCTTCATAAACAATTTTTGTCGGAATTTTGCCCTGTGCAATGCCGCAGAACACACAGCCGCCGCCCTGCCCGCGAAGGGCCTGCTGCTCCTTCAGGAATTCCATCTCCTCTGGCGTGAGAAGCTCCTGCGCCCTCTCGGCCTGTTCCTCCGGCGGCAGTTTGGCTATCTCCTGCACCTTCAAATTCAGTGCCTTGAGCTGTTCCTCGGATAGCTGAGCCATAAATTAAAAACTAGAAACAAGTTTATAAAACTTTCAAGCCAACCCTCTTAGTTTCATCGCCTCTGCCACCTTCTGGACAGCTAAAACGTATGCCGCCACGCGCATTGTAATTTTATTTTTTTCCGCGAAGTTAGTAACATCCCAGAACGCTTTTGTCATCACCTCGTCCAGCTTGTCATTGACTTCGTTTAATTTCCAGTAATAGCCTGTGCGGTTCTGCACCCACTCTAAATAGCTGACCGTGACGCCGCCGGCATTGCACAGGAAGTCCGGAATTAAAAATATTTTTGTCTTTTTCAAAACTGCGTCTGCATCTTTTGTTGCCGGTCCGTTTGCTGCCTCTGCTAATATTTTGCATTTTAATTTTGCGGCATTATCTTTTGTAATCTGGTTTTCCAGCGCGGCGGGAACTAAAATGTCTGTCTTCAATTCCAATAATTGTTCGTTTGTGATGCACTTTGTGCCTGGGAAATTGTGCAGCTGGCCAGTTTTTTCTTTGTGCGCCAAAACTTTCTCAACATCCAAACCTTTTTCAGAATAAACCGCGCATTTTGAGTCAGATATCGCGATGATTTTTGTGCCAAACTTCTGCTGCAGGAGTTTTGCAGTCCAGCCGCCGACATTGCCGGCACCTTGCACTGCTGCGGTAGCTTTGCCCAAATCAATTTTCAAATGTTTCGCGGCTTCACGGATGCAGATGACTGCGCCCATTCCTGTTGCCGAATCCCTTCCAAGCGAGCCGCCCAGCGCGAGTGGCTTGCCAGTAATCATCGCTGGTGATTTCTTTCCAATAATTTTTTCATACTCATCGAGCATCCACGCCATCTCCTTACCGGACGTGTAGACGTCTGGCGCCGGAACATCCTGATCTGGGCCGAGGTGTTTCCAGAATGCGCGGATGTATGCGCGAGAGATTCTTTCTAATTCTTTTTCAGAAAGTTCTTTTGTATTACACACAACGCCGCCCTTTGCCCCGCCGTATGGAATTCCAACGACCGCGCACTTCCATGTCATCCACGCTGCCAGTGCTTTGATAGTATCAAGAGTTTCTTCAGGGTGATATCGAATGCCGCCCTTGCATGGCCCACGGGCATCGTTGTACTGGACCCGAAAAGCTTGGAATATTTTTGTTTTTCCATTGTCTAATTTAATTTTAAGGTTTGCCTTGAAAATGCGGGCTGGCTCGCGCAAAAGTTTATGCAGCTTCGGCTCCAGCTTCAAGAATTTTGCTGCTTCGCCCAACTGCATCTGTGCGATTTTGAATGGATTTCGTTCCTCTACCCCGATGGCATCTGCGATGCCATTATAACCAATCCCTCGCCCTTTTTGCAATCTTTAAAATGTTTCGCTCATAGTGCAGGCTGGCCAGCAGCGTTACAACGAAGCCTGCTACCATTGCAAACCACTTTAATTTTGGGTATGCTAAAAAAATAACAAACAGCTCGAGCTTTATTATTCCCAGAATAATCAAGGCAACAATCACGCCGTGAGAGAGGTGCTCGAATGGGTGCATGTGCTTATGAAGATATCTGTGAAATTTTTCAAAACTCATTTCAACACCGTCTCAATCCTGTTCATAGCTTGTTTTATTAATTTATAATCGTTTGCATACGAGAACCTTGCCAGCCCTTCGCCGAACGGGCCGAACTCCGTGCCTGGCACGCAGGCAACCCTTGCTTTTTTGATTAAATCTTCCGCGAACTTTATACTTGAACTGCTGAAATCAGAAATATCTGCGAGCGCGTAGAATGTTCCCTCTGGATTTACTGTACGCAAGCCAATTTCATTCAATCTTTGTACAATTAGCTTTTTTCTCCTATCGTACTCGCGAACCATTTCTGAAATATATTTATTCGGCAGCTTGAGCGCTGCAAGGCCGGCCAGCTGGCTTGTGTGCGGCGCGCATATTTCCAGATAGTGGTGAACCTTTGAAACTGCTTTCACAAACTCTTTCGGCCCGCGCATATATCCAAGGCGAAAGCCGCACATCGCGTATGTTTTTGAGAATGTATTAAACGTGACAACATATTTTGACATTCCATTCAGCGAGCCAGCCGAAATATGTTTTGCATCTCCATAAATTATTTTTTCATAGGCTTCATCGGAAAAAATATATAAATCATTTTGGACTGCAATATCAGCAACCTCTTCTAAAACTTTTCTTTTTAGGACTGTACCGGTCGGATTGGCCGGCGTGTTCAGGATTATCGCGACTGTTTTCTTGGAAATTTTCTTTTTGATTTCGTCAGGGTTAACCTGCCAGCCATCCTGCTCGCGCAATCTGACAAACACTGGAACGCCATCCGCCAATTCAATCGCAGGCACGTAGCCAAGGTATCCCGGGCTTGCCAGAATTACTTCCTCTGTCGGGTCGACTGTCGCAAGGAGCGCGGCCATCAGGCCTTCCTGACTCCCAGCAGTTACAATTACATTTTCCCAATCAGCGTGAATTTTATTTTCCTTTCTGAGTTTTTGCGCAATCGCCTTACGTAAGTCAGTGCGGCCGGCGGCTGGTGAGTAGTGCGTTCCCCTTGCCAAAGAATTTTTTGCTGCCGCGAGTATTGGCTTCGGCGTCTTGAAATCGGGTTCGCCAATAGAAAGAGAGATTATGTCCTTGTGTTCGCTTGCTAATTCTTGCAGCTGCAGCATGAGTGTGTCTGGCAGTTCCTGCTCGCGTTCGGAAATGTGTGTCATGGCCAAACCGAATAAACGCCTTGCCTATAAAAATTAATCGCCTGGTGAGCTATGTACATCCAGTTCATTAGCTAAATTCATTAGACCTGTCGTTTGTGCGCGCGCAACTATTCGCATAAGCAAGTGATCAAGCTCATGTGGACCAACATGCCCTTTTAGCAGTAATTTTAACTTATTACTTGGCTTTTCTGGAAATAAAACCGCGACGCTGCCCGCACCCACTGCACCAACATAAGCATACGTATATTGTATTCTGCCGTGCTTAACTGGCCCATATTCTTCCAAACCTTCGCGCACCCCGCCGCCCTCTAACACGTCTTTCAACATATCGTCCAACACAAAGCATTTATAAAGCATTTCTAATACGCTAGCACTTAGGGGCGGGTCTTGTAATTCTAAATAAGATTTTAGATTTGGTTGTCGTGGTTTCGGCATGTTTATCTGTAATCAGAAAATCTTTTAAACCTTTCGCGTGGCGGGCTAAATAATCTTCTCGCCAGTCTCCAGCTTGAACAGGTGAATCACGTTGACTGGGCAGACATCGCCAGACGTCTTTAGGTCCTCATACTCTATGTCATCGATGTCCAGCTGCCATATATCGCCGAAACTCGGTTTCGGCGGGACATCCGAACTCCGTTCGGATGTATCTTTACTGATTTCAACTCCGCCTTTAAGATTAGCTTTATTGTCCGAGGCCATCTCCCACCGTTTATCGAAGACTGCAACACATGCAGCCGCACCGATGCAGGCCGCCCTGTCGTAGATGATGCGATACTTCTTTCCCTCTGACAGTGATTTCTTTACGTCGGCTGCGTTCGGGTCAACTTTGAATTCCATACGAAATGCTTTAATAATAGTTTTTTATATCTTTCTCCGGTTGGACTGGTGTTGGATGTACGAGGATCTGGCTGACTGGGCGCTTAAGTGCGCGCAAAAACTTGGGGCTACTTACGCAGAGGCAAGGCTTGAAGAAACAAAGGGCCAGGCTTTTGTTCTGAAAAACGGTATTCTGGAGGGCTCAAGCTTCGCGTCAGCCTCTGGCATTGGAGTCAGGCTGACAGTTGACGGCTCAATGGGCTTTATGTCAACAAACATACTTGACAAAAACAACATTGAAAGTTCTGTAAAGCGCGCAGTCAAGCTTGCCAAAGCATCTGCAAAACTTGCAGAGACTACAAAATTTTCGGATGAAAAATCTGCAGTTAAAACTTACAGTATAAAAGAAAAAATAAAATTATCTGATGTCAGTCCAGAGAAAAAAATCAGGCTGCTTAATGAAATCGAAAAGAATATTCTTGCCACAAAAATAAAAGTGCCTGGCAGGCTTCTGCACATCAACGACTGGAAAACATTCAAATATATTGTTAACACCGACGGCTCAAGAATTTCGTCCACCCTGCCTTATCTGAATTTCTTTTATTTTCTTACAATTTCTAACAAAAACCAGAGTGCGCAAAGGATGTGGCAGTACGGCTCCGTCGGCGGATGGGAGCTAACCAAAAAATGGGAGCTGCCGAGCCTGCTGGCCGGCGAGGCAAAAATGCTTAACCGCGCCCTTGCAACCGGAATCGCCGCGCCAAAAGGAAAAGTCGACTTGGTTGTTTCACCGCAGGTAACCGGCATAATTGCGCACGAAAGCTGTGGGCATCCTTACGAAGCAGACAGAATCATGGGCAGGGAAGCAGCGCAGGCTGGCGAGTCGTTCATAACGCGCGAAATGATTGGCAAGCCAATCGCAAAGCCACAAGTAACGTTGGTCGATGATCCAACTGTTCCCGGCACATATGGATTTTATAACTATGATGATGAGTGCGTAAAAGCCAGAAGAAAATTCCTGGTAAAAAACGGAATAATAAATGAATTTTTGCAAAAC
>JACOYC010000020.1 GCA_016182015.1 Nanobdellati archaeon
ATTACTGTACAAAAGTTACGCATAGGCAATATGTTCCAAGCGCGGAGGAGATAGAGTTGATGGTGAAGAATTTTGGAATCGAAATAACTGGCGATCCGACAGAAAAATACGAGGTTTCGCAGCAAAAATATCTTCCGAGGGTTGAGACAAACCAGATTCGCGGCGGCATGGCCCTGGTCCTGACAGAGGGGCCCAGCCTGAAAGCAGAAAAACTCTGGAAGCAGATTTCAAAATGGGGCGTGCAGTTTGGCCTTGAGAACTGGTCATGGCTTAAAGAGTTTATAGCACTCAAGCAAAAGCTGCACACAGTAGAAACCAAAACAGACACGGCAGTCAAGCCCATGGATACATATTTGCACGATTTGGTTGCAGGCCGGCCGGTATTCAGCTACCCGATGCGGGCAGGCGGGTTCCGTTTGAGATACGGCCGCTGTCGTTTAAGCGGCTTTGCAGCAACAGCCATACACCCGGCAACGATGCAGATACTAAATGATTATGTTGCGACAGGCACGCAGATTAAAACCGAGCGGCCAGGCAAGGCAACGATATTCAATCCGTGCGACACAATAGAGGGTCCGGTCGTCAGGCTTAAGGATGGTTCCGTATTAAGGCTGCAGGACGAGATGGCTGCGAGGAAAATAAGGCAGCAGGCGGAGAAAATACTGTATATCGGCGATTTGTTAATAAGTTATGGGGATTTTTCAGAGACTGGCCAGCGGCTGGTGCCTGCCGGTTACTATGAGGAGATCTGGGCGCAGGAAGCGCTCAAGTCGCTGGAAGGCAAGCCCGAGCTTAAAGAAAAATACCGGCCAATTGCATTAGAACACCTGCAGAAAAAATCAGCTGCAAAAATTTCCGCAGGCCAAGCCATAGAAATTTCACAGGCATTGCAAATACCGCTGCATCCGCAATTTACTTATTACTGGCGCGAAATTTCAAACGCCGATTTTTTGAAGCTTTACACGTGGTTTAAATCCTCAGCAGCAAATGAATTCCCGATAGATGCTGATGCAAAACGCGCGCTGGAATTGCTTGCCTGCCCGCACACGGTAAAAAACGGAAAGATTTGTTTTTCAGATGATGATTATTTAATCTTGAAAGAGCTTCTTGTATCCGAAACATATTCCGGCAATGATGGCTTGGAATGCATTAATTCAATTTCCAAGATAAAAATCAGAGACAAGGCAGGCACTTTTATTGGGACAAGAATGGGCAGGCCGGAGAAGGCAAAACTGCGGAAGCTGAAGGGCACGCCGGTCGTGCTTTTTCCGGTTGGCCGGGAAGGTGGCAGGCTAAGAAGCTTTCAGGAGGCGCTCGAGGTTTCAGCAGTAACATCAGACTTCCCGATTTTTGTCTGCCCAAAATGCAATGTTTCGACGGTTTATCCGGTTTGTGAAGACTGCGGCTCCGTTTCAGAAAAATGGAGGCTTTGCCCAATGTGCAAGAAGAAGACGAAACTTGCAAAATGCCACACAGAAACAGTCGCGTTTGAAAGAAAAAAAATTGACTTGACAAAATATTTTACGCAGGCCTTGAGACATATAGACGAAGAGCAGGCCCCACCATTGGTCAAAGGAGTCAGGGGGACATGGAACAAGGATCATCTGCTTGAAAATCTGGCAAAAGGAATGCTGCGCGCGAAACATAATCTTGCTGTAAATAAAGATGGTACAATACGCTATGACATGACTGAAATGGGCTGCACGCACTTCAAGCCGAAAGAGGTAGGCACACAGATAACAAAGCTGAAAGAGCTTGGCTACACGCACGATAAGTATGGCAGGCCGCTGGAGAATGAAGATCAGGTTTTGGAGATAATGCCGCAGGATGTGATACTGCCCAGCTGTCCCGAGGCAGGTGACGAAACTGCAGATGATTTTTTGCTCCGGACATGTAATTTTATTGACAGCCTGCTTGAGAAGTTTTACAAACTCCCAGCATATTATAAAATCAAAAACAGGGCCGATTTGGTTGGCCAGCTCGTGGTTGCGCTCGCACCGCACACTTCAGCAGGCATAATTGCGCGCGTGATTGGATTTTCAAAAACACAGGGCTGCTTTTCGCACCCATACCTGCATGCAGCATGCAGGCGCAATCTTGACGGCGATGAAGTTGCAATCATGCTCGCGCTCGACGCCCTGATAAATTTCAGCAGGCAATACCTGCCAGACATCCGCGGTGGCAGGTCTATGGATGCCCCGCTGGTTTTGACGACAACACTTGTGCCAGAGGAAGTTGATTCTGAGGTACATGGCCTGGATATCCCGGATTTTTACCCGCTCGAATTTTACGAAGCTGCGGCGCAGGGAAAGATGCCGTTTGAATTTAAAATAGAACAGATTAAGGACAGACTTGGCAAACCAAGCCAATATGAGGGCATGTCCTACTCGCACGAGGTTTCAGATTTAAATTCGGGCGTAAGGGTTTCAGCCTACAAATCGATACCGACGATGATAGAGAAGCTTGAGGGCCAGCTTGAGCTTGCGCGCAAACTTAAGGCAGTTGATTTTGATGATGTGGCAAGACTAGTTATCGACAAGCATTTCATTAGGGATATTAAAGGTAATCTTAGAAAATTCACGAGCCAAGAGATAAGATGCATAACATGCAACGCGAAGTACAGGCGCGTGCCATTGTCAGGCGCATGCAATCAGTGTAAGACCGGTAAGCTTGTGTTTACAATAGCAGAAGGTTCGATTAAAAAATATCTGGAGGCATCACTGAAGCTTGCAAAGTTCTGCCCGCAATATATGCAGCAGTCCATGGATCTTTTAAACAGGAGGATAGAATCTATCTTTGGCCGCGAGGCGACGAAGCAAATAGTGCTGAGGGAGTGGTTTGCCAAATAAAATATGAAAATCAGATGCGCGACCGGTGAGTTGCATGAAGTTGAGAAGGCCAGGGAATGCCAAAGCTGCCTGGCCAGTGTTCCAAAACCGATCTTACACTCGCTTCTGCTGGGCAAAGACAGAGTCAGAACGCCGAAAGAAAAGCCGGCATTTGGTGTTGGCACGCTTGTTGTGGACTGCCTGCGCCAGTCTTACTATAAACTTACCGAAGAGGAGATTCTTGATCTTGAAAAGCTCTGGATTTTCTCGCGCGGGCATGCAATTCATGAATTTATAACAAAAACTCTGGAAGATAAAAAGGAAAAAGAGATTTTTATCAAATCAGAATTTCCGCAGTTTGATGTAATTGGTTTTATTGATGCGATGCATCTCGACACAATTTATGAGTTTAAGACGACAGGCACAATTCCGGAAACGCCGCAGACGCATCATGTCCTGCAAGTCCAGGGCTACTACTCAATGCTGCCGGAGGATAAAAAAAAATTAATCAGTAAAATCAAAATTATTTACTTGAGTTTGCAAAAAATAAAGTCGTTTGATGTTCCTAAGAGAGACATACTTCCTTTTTTGGAATCAAGGGCGGCGCAGCTTACGCTTGCCCTGCGGCACAAGGTTCCGCCGGAGCGTGAGGTTGGCTGGCAGTGCAAGTACTGCGAGTTTTACGATATGTGTTTTAAGAGGGATGCTGCGTTGAGCGGGCCTGCGCTTGCTGAGGCATTGGCGAAAGCAAAGGAAGCAAATAACACTGGCGCGCATATGTCCGTTAGCGAGGCAAAGCCAGGCCAGGCAACGCTTCAGTAGTATTTATATAGTACTACATAACTAATTATATAATACTACATAACTATGCTAATATGAAAACAACAATTCAGCTGGATAAAAGCACGCTTATAAAGCTAAAACGAATAAGGTTAAGCAAGCGCGAATCCTATAATGAACTGATAAACAGGCTGTTGAAACTTTACAAGCAGAAAGAGTGGTTTAAACTAAGAATATAATATGGTAGCAATTGGTGAAATACTTAGCACGTTTGCGCAGATTTTGACATCGCCCCTGCAGAACCCAGAGATGCTTTGGATAATTGTTCCGATTTATTTAAACTGGGTTTTAACAGATTACTGGCAGGAACGCAAGGGCACGAGCTTTGGAAATGCAATGAGCAACGGGTTTGTTGCGCTCTGGGTTGGCCTTGACTGGACAAAACAACTGTTTAGGTCTTATTCAGAAGCGAGCGGCTCCCTCGCAGTTAAACTAATAATCAGTATTTTATTTATTGCTTACGGGCTTTTTATCATGAAAGAAGTTGTGCAGGCCAAGCCGATTGCGCACTACTTAGGACGAATCCGCGAGATTTCTTATTTCGCGATCGTGGCTACGCCGATTTATTATGGTGCGATACAAATAACAGGACTTGTTGTTTTATCAATTTTGGTTTTCCTGCCAGTCTGGTATTTCCTGACTGAAGCGATTGACAGGGCGCTGCCTGCTCCAAAGGGCGATGAAGATAGTACGGGCGACATGGGTAGCAAGGGCTTGGATTTGGGAGCACAGAATATTGATATGGGCGCGCAGGATTTTGGCGTTGGAGATATGAATGCAGGCATGCCAAATCAGCAGTTTGGCGCGCCGCAGCAAGGCCAGTGGCCGCCGCAGTTTTAATCAATTCTTAAATGGTGCGAGTAATGCATTAGAAGCCAGATTGCAGCAATCCCGATAAGCACAGAGAAGACAACGCCGCGGAACTCTTTGCCAACAACTATATCTAAAAGCTCCCAGATTCCACGGAAGATTGGCACTGTGGCAATAATTATGAGAACTTCAAGTAGAATTCGTTTGTGATGTGTACTATGCGAACGCTTTTGTTTAGCCATTTAATTAATTTGATTTTACAGTTTTTAACACTTTAGGTTTTTGGTCTCCAATTCCAGATCGGCCTGCCGCCGGAAACTTCTGGCAGGTACTTGCCGTCAAGTTTGTCTGGCCGAACCCATTTGGCCAGAAAATCAACTTCTCCATTGCGTTCAACGCGCCATACTGCACCCCCAACTGGATCAATTGCGCCGTGCCCAGATGGCTCTAGAACTTTTAGCAGGCTTTCTATCCCAAGGGGCCCGCCAGTGTGAATCACTCTTGGTGTAACAAAATGTTCACCTAAGCGTTCTTTAAATTCATAATACGGCGTTCGCGCATTCCCTAATATTAAGTCAAATGCAACAAATGGCCCGTGGTTTGGCGGTAAGTTGTAAAGTGTACCATGAGCTAATGCCAGCCATTCCCCGCAGAGGCGCTCGCCATTGTTAAGCGCAGCAGAAAATCGGCTTTCGTTTTCTCGTACCCAATAAGCAAATAACTGGTGGTGTTCATAAGGGGATGTTTGCGCAAGATATCCTGCACGATTTAAAGCAAGTATTTTATCATCGAGGCGAGCCACAGCAACACACGAGCCATCGACTTTTTCTTGTACGATGATTAAATCATGTTTGTCTCTGGTTTTTTGAGTGCAGATGCGCGCCTGGCCATCGCTGCACTTGTGATCGCCGGGCCCAAGGCGGCTCCCAGGCAAGTGCGGTATGTGCCCGTATGCTTTTATGCCAAGCGGTTTTTTGGGATTATTTTGTATTTGCATACCTTTCCGCTAAATAAGTATTTTTAAGCATATCTTGTTAAATGCGTTCAAATAAAATATAGTACAATCGGAATCACAAGGCAGCCCATCGCGTGAATCCTCTTGCAGCCGGCCAGCGGGGAGAGCAGGCCGATTGCAGTCGAAACCGAGAGCACAAGCAGGCCAAGCCAGCCTGAGAAAACAGCAACAAGAACAGAAATAAACAACAGGATTGTGATTGAGAGCTTCCTGTAATTGATTTTTTGTATCTTGTTTGCGAAAAGCCTGCCCAGTTTTAATGTTAGAATAACAGAAATTCCAATTGCTGCAAAGCTTGCAGCAAGCAGTATTATGTAAGAATTAAAATCCAAAACCAAAAATTGTTTCATTGCAGCTATCACGCCGGTTCTTGCCCGCCCTATCAAATACAAAGTTGTTAAAACAAAAATTGCAGATACAGTGTTGATTCCGCCGACAATTATAAGGAATTCTTTGCCTTCATTATCTTTTCTGGCAAACGCCTGTGAAATTACTGCAGCCTGTGCAGAACCTAGGGCAGGCAGCAGGCTCATCAGGGCGGAACTTAGCGCAGCTTTAAAATAAGATAAAATATTTTTTATGGATAGCAGTTTTATCTCGCCCGAAAATTTTTGCTCCACTATTTTTGCGGTAGAGAAAGAGCTGATAAGCAATGTCGAAATTCCGAACAGGCCGGACAGCATGGGGAAAAGGCTATCTTTTATATTCAGATTATTCAAAACTATAATGCCAAGCGCGCCAGACATCATGAATATAAGAAAAGCCCATAATTTCTTTTTAGAACTTTTTTCCAGCAAAACAAAAATTATGGAAAAGGAAATAATTATCGGAACAACAAATTTTTCTAATGTATTGTAGCCGCGCTCCACAAAAACAAAAAATACGGGCAGGAGCAGCAGGCCCAGCACAGCCGCGCCGATTCCGCCAGCGACTGTTAGCTTTAACGCTTCGTACCCTTCACCGCGCAGCAGCATTTTGTGCCCAGGAAGCACACCGAGTGCCGTATCGGATTCCGGCGCGCCAAGAAAAATCGACGGGATAAAATCAAGGAAGCTATGCACAATAACCATGACGGACAGAAAAATTCCAACATCTATAAGTGAGAAATATTTTGTTAGGCTTGCCAGCGCACCTACAGCTAAGACAGCAACCGTGTTAGTATGAACACCGGGCGTCAGGCCAGTTATTGTTCCCGCAGCTACGCCAAGAAAAAATGCAGCCAGCAAGTCGAGCATTGGAAGTTGTCAGTGACAAAAATTAAAAACCTATCGCTTGATTTTTACACAGTACCTTGGCCCGCCACCATCGCAGCACTCAATTCCAGGTACTGAGTTTTTGTCCAGCGGGTTAGTTTTTTCCCTTACTTCCGTGCTGTCACAGTGGTTATCGCCATCGCTATCCCATAATTTCGGATTAGTGCCGTATTTTTTCTCAAGTGAGTTGGACAGGCCGTCACCATCTGAGTCCATCGGGCTAATTGCCAAATAAAGCACACCAACTAGAATAGCGGCGATTAAACTTGTGGCAATTGTAACCTTCAGCGGCGCCATATTAGTCAATCGGATTTAACCAAGCGAGTATTTAAAATAAGTCGGTCATATTCTTCTAAAAAATGTCCGAAGATTTAATAAGGTAGCATGTTTAAGAAATTGAGTGGCAATAAGTATATTCGACAGGCATCTGCTTAAATTTATTTATGTGCTTACGCAGCAGAAGCGCCTGCTTAACTCATCGCAGGCAAGCAGGCTGCTTGGTATCTCAGACAGGACTGCAAGGCGCTGGCTGGCGTTTCTTAAAAAGCAGTGTTTTGATTACTATTTGTATCCTGACTGCAGGAGCCTTGGTCTAAGATATTTTGAAGTTCTCCTTTCTGATGTCAAAAACGAAGAGATCTGTAAAGTTATTCCGCACAGTATTTATGTGATGAAGGGCCACGACCTTTCTAACTATGGCGGGCCATGCACGATACTTTCGTTTTGGATTCCGCAGGGTTTTGAAAAGCAGTTCAGGCAATTTTGGCAGGAAGCAAAAAAGACAGGGCTGGCGGACGCGAAAATATTTGAATTTGATCCGCCTGTTGAGTATTACGCACAGTTCCACGAAACGCTTACAAAACACGGTACAATACGGCTTAGCAAGGAGCAGGATTTTGGGTTTTTCTCGGAAGCACTTGCCAGAAACAACAGCGCGCATGAGTTCAATCCGCTGAGCGTGCCAGTAATTTTTGAGATGTTCAGGGAAAACTGGAGTGCGAGGCTCGTGTGGCTGAATGTAAAAAAGAAGCTTGGCGGCGCTGCAGAATATTATTTTAACAAGCCGTTTTTGTCTGACGCCGCGAAAATTTTTTTAATACGAGAAGAGATGAACACCTTGCAGGATTCATTCAATGAATATTTTAGCCAAGTCAGAATCAGTTACGCGCCGATGATTTATCGTCGGGACAGGATAGCGGCCGCGGTTTATTTTGATTTTGAAGGCGACACTGTAACGCTGGCAGAGTCCGCTGCAGGCAAAGCCCTGCTTTTAAATGTTAGGAAGTCGGATAGGCAACAATCATTTTATTTTGTGACTTGTGCGCGTGGCTTTAGTGAGATAATATCTGAGCTGGCCAGCGCGGGCTGCAGCCAAATCAAGACGATAATAAGAGATATTGGAGCCACGGATTACTATAAAAAAAAGCGGAAGTTTGTCAAGTTCCCATACTGGGAGCTGTTCGAGCCGAAAACGCGCACTTGGAAATTTGAGTATGAGAAATATCTGGCCGAGTTGAAAAGATTAAGTGGCTAGCACTTCACGCACCTGATTTCATCTGCAATTATTTCAAGATTCCCCATGTATGTCTGGATTTTGCCTTTTATGCCAATGTAATCGCCAGCCTTTGTTTTGTTCTGCGGGTTGTCGAAAATTACTGCTGTAGTGTTTCCAGTATTGTCCGATAGTTCTACGAACGATGTTTTTCCATATTTCGCGCGCTCAACATGCCCAAATATAACTGCCGTCTTGCCGACATTTTGTTCCATTTCTGAAATTTTTATTGTTTTTGGTTCTGAGTAAGCTGCAATTAACATAAGTATAAACAGGCCAAGCAGCGACCAGGCCAGCGCGATTTTTATCAGTGTTTTATCCTGCATTTTCAAGCCCAAACCGTTCTATTATTTTATAAACTGGCCCAGTTTGTGTTAAAGTGCTTTTAATCAAAGCGAATTCCGTAACATTAAACGCGCCGAAATTAATAGTGTTATAAAAAAATTCGGATAATTTATCTTTTTTGATTACAGATTTTATTCTGGCGATAGTTAAGTGGCTATCGTATGTTTTTTCCAGCGCAAAACCCAAGCAAGCCAGATTTTTGTCTATGGCAAGCCGAAGCCTGCCAAGCCCATCATTGCCCTTAGCCACATTAACAAACAGGATTTTTGGCATATTTTTTGATGGAAAACCGCCAAGGCCAGCCAGCGCAATTCTGAATCCGCGGATGCCTACAATCTTTTTAAGCGCAGCCTTAATTTTGCTTAAATTTGTTTCAGCGACTTCACCCAAAAATTTTAAAGTGATGTGCATATTTTTTAATTCAACGAAATTTGCCAAGACTAAATTTTCTGATTTTATTTTGTTTTGAAGTCTAGCAAGATTTTCATTTATTTTTTTCGGCAGCTCAACGGCAACAAATAAGCGCATGGAAAAACTTATAACTTTTGCCTTTTATGCTTTTTTATGATTGTCAAGCTGTTTGGGATTGTTGATTTAGTGGCTGCAGCCGTAGTAGCATTTCACGGTTTTCCCATCCTCGACGCTTTGAAATGGATTTTTGTTGTTATTTTGATTTACAAAGGCGTTATGTCACTCATAGGATAGATTTTTAAACAAAAAACAGTATGTCTATCATGTCATGGCCACAAAAGTTGTTGGTGTGGTTGGCATGCCCGGCTCCGGCAAGTCAACTGTTGCGGAAATCTTGAAAGACAGGTATGGCGCGATGCGCATACACACGCACGACTTTATCAAAAATTTTCTAAAAGGCAGGGGCATTAGGGAAGAGCCTGAAAACGTAATTATGGCATCTCTTTATGTATGGCTTGACTATGGTGAAATGCCTCTGATAGACTGGATACAAAAACAAATAATTTCAAGAAAGCCGAAGTTTGTGGTGTTGGATTCCCTGAGGACAATGGAGGAAGCCAGATATTTTCGCGCAAGATATGGGAAAAATTTCATAATCTTTGCTACCCTGTCTCCGCAGAAAAAAAGGCATGCCTGGCTCAAAAAACGCACGCCAAAAATCACAGAACTTGAGCTCAAAATAAGAGACAGGGAGGAATTGAGGTTGGGAGTCGGTGATTTGATTGCAAATGCAGATTACTACATAGATACTTTAGGAACCGTCGAAAACGGCAAAAAACAGCTTCAGGCAATAATGAAGCAAATTTAATATCATTACAACAATACAGAAATACTTATAAGGGAGCGGAATACAAAACTATTTATTTGAGTGGAGTAGTCAAAAGGTGATGATAATGGCAAACGAAGACAAAAAGTTTTCAAAACAGCTGATAGGAAAAACCGTCGTTTCTAAATCCGGCAAAAAATTTGGTATGATCGGTGATTTAATATTTGAAACGAGAACCGGCGAGCTGATATACGTAGTGCTGGCCCAGCCGACAGCGCACGCGCTTAGCATGGATTTAGAAAAATCGAAGGATGGCGAGCTGCTGGTACCATTTAGCTCAGTTATTTCCGCTTCAGATTTTGTTGTTGTAGCTGAAGAGGATATTGTCTAAAACTTCAGCTAACGCCTCGCCGAGCTGTGCTCAGCTTTGTGTCGCCGAAGTGATATAATTTAAAACTTCGGCGGACTTGCTGTTGCAAGCGCCGCCGAAGAGAACATTGTTTAGGCTTCGGCTTAAATAATCCTGATTAAAACATAAAAAACTGCAGCCAAGCCAGCTACGAATAATGGCGTCACAAACCACGAAAAAAGTATTCTGAATATCGTATTTTTGCGTTGGCTTGGTGTGGTCTGCCAAAGCTGCACAACAGATTGCTTTTGCGCATTATCCTTTATCTTTCGAAACACGCCAACACCGAAGATTGACCCAATTACTGCTAGAGTTGCGGTACTAGGTATCCCGAGGTAAATAAAACCATGCAATACTAACGCACCGGAAAGCTGAACTATGAATGCGGTCATCGGATTAAGGTGCGTCACTTCAAAACCCGCAGTTTTTATAACCCTTTTGCCAAAAATAAGAATTCCCAGGCCGAGAGCAATTGTTCCTGCAGCGAGCAACCAATTTGCGCGTACAACATTGGCAGCAACACCGACCACGCTGTTAAATGTATTCGCGCCAAGTGTGTAACTTGCGTAAACAGTACTTAACAAAAGCGGAATAGACCACATACTGCTTTTTTCAGCATCGTCCGAAGGAAAGAATTTGTGCAGGCCGGCGTAAATAATTATGGTTAAAGCCGCTGCAAAAATCGGATTTAAAACAACGCCGCCGAATATTGTTGCGACGCGCGGCCAGTTAATCGCAGCCTGCGAAACAAGGCCAAAACCAATAATCGCTCCGATAGTTGATTGTGATATCGAAACCGGCCAGCCGAATATTGTTGCCAGGCAAACCCAAACTGCCGCAGAAAGCAGGACAATAGTAACACCGAGCGAGTCAACTTGAAGATTTGAAACTAT
>JACOYC010000021.1 GCA_016182015.1 Nanobdellati archaeon
GCAATCTGCCCTAATTTTCCGGTTGCTGAGATGTCGCGCGGCTTTCCGCTGGCCACAGTAACTTCTGCTTCTATTGGCAGGACAAGGCCCGACATTGCAGTTTCAGTCCCAAGGACTGCTAGACCGTTAACACGGCCGACCGCATTTCCTTTTGTCCGTATTACTTCGTACTCTTTTTTTCGTTCTATGTATTTATCTGCGATCTGCTGTTCCAACGTTCTTGCAAGCGCTTTCGCAGTTGTAACGTGTTCCGCGGTCACGAACTTCGCGTGCCTTTCCCTTGCCAAGTCGCCTGCAGCCCTGACTAGTCCACCTAAGTCTCTCAGAATAAGAGTAAGATGCCCCTTGCGGCCTGCACGCTTTCTTGCCTCTTTTGCTATTTCCTCTACTGCGTCGCGTGTGAAATGCGGAATTTTTCCATCCTTAACAACTTCCTGCGCAATAAATCTTGCGACCTTCTTCAAACTCATGGAATTATCTGAAATTGTATCATTCATGTAAACTTCATAGCCGTAACCGCGGATACGGGAGCGAAGCGCTGGGTGCATTTTTTGGATTGTATCTAAATTTCCGGCTGCAACAAGAATAAAATCGCATGGTACTGGCTGTGTCCTTGACATCGCGCCGCTTGACCGCTCTGACTGGCCAGTAATCGGATACTTTTTCTCCTGCAATGCGGTGAGAAGTTCCTGCTGCGAGTGTGGGTCAAGTGTTGCAATCTCATCTATAAATAAAACGCCGCCATTTGCACGGTGGATTGCGCCTGCAACTACGCGAAGGTGCGCTGGAGTTCCTAAGCCGCCGCTTTGCAGCGGATCATGCTGAATATCTCCCAGTAATGCACCGGCGTGACTGCCTGTTGCATCAATAAACGGCGCTTTCTTGGCTTCGGAGTTGTCAACCAAAAGCTTTGGCTCAGAAACTTTTGGATTCGACCTGCGCATCAGGCTGAAGGTTAAAATTGCCATCCCCACAAACATCATGCCTGCGATTAAAGTCGCTGCAGCCATTATGTCTCCGTAAATTGTACGAATGTGCCACGGCAACAAGAGCGCAATCATGGAAAGCGCGAAGTAAAGGAACTGCTGGCCCTTGCCGCCCTGCAGATTCAGAAGTTTTGTCTTCTCAACTAATTTTTTGCCCTCGCCAGCAGACACAGTTTTTATTATCGGCTGGTTTTCATCAGTTTCGTTTTGCAGCGCAAGAATATCTGTTATTTTCTGCTTTGGTATCAGCTCTGCCAGTGCCTGGCCAAGCATCGACTTGCCTGTTCCGGGCGTGCCGATCAGCAGGACGTGGCGGCGCTGGTTGCCTGCCTTTTTTATTATCTCAGTGGCCTGGTCCTGCCCGATAATCTGCTCGATTATTGTTTTTGGGACGGGTATCTCTGCTGTTGTCTTAAAATTCAGCTCTGGCATAATACCTAACACAGGATAGAAGTATATAAAAAAGTTGCTTTACTTGCCAAGGCCCAAATTCCTGCTGAAATACTCTCCGATCGCGGCCGAAACATACTTCACCGGTTCGTAAAGCACAGCCGCAATTACTGTCCCGAACACAACGCCGCCGATAGCAAATGGCAAAAGCGGCGCTACATTGAAAATTATATTTTCCAGCGTGCCTTGGTTTTGTATTATTTTGTCTCCAAAATTAAAAAAGTTATAGCCTACCCAGCCGCCGACGATGCCGCCAAGCCCGCCGCCAATCAAATATTGTCGCTGAAAATCATCTAGCACATACTCGTCCGGCATATGTTACTATTTTCCTTCTTCCTCTGAGTAGCTTGGCGCAGCGTTCCTGGAAACTATCATTATGTCGCCTATCGCCTTGACGTGCAGGTGCGGAACAATAACTCCCTTTGCGCCGGCCAGTGCCTTCGACAAGAATGACTCTCGGGTTGCGCGGACTTTCCAGCTTTCTATTTTGTTTTTGCTGAGCAAGGCTTCCTCAATCTCGCCAAAAAAATCCCCTGCGTCAGTAAACACGCGCAGGTTTGCAGCTTCAGATAACTTTTTCATTTGCAGTGCCATTTTATAACCTCATTTATTACTTTACTGCTTACTGGCCCGAATATAAAGGTTTCTGTATTAGAATAAACATAATTTATAAGGCTTAATTTCAAGACATGCGCATGCCAATCAAAATAATCGGCACATCGCACATTGCTAAGGAAAGCATACAGAAAGTCCGCAGGCTTGTCCTTGATGGCAGGCCAGATATTGTAGCTGTGGAGTTAGATGAGCTGAGAGTGAAGGCGCTTTATGACAAACAAAGAAGAAAAGTGCCGCTGTCCGCAATCAAAACCCTTGGCTTCTATGGCTTTCTTTTCCAGCTGATTGGCGGAAGCTTACAGCAGAAACTTGGCAAGCTTGTCAAAACCAAGCCGGGCGCGGACATGAAAGCGGCGATTGATGCTGCGCGCGAAGTAAATGCTGAAATCGTGCTGATTGACCAGCCGATTCAGGACACCTTAAAAAATATTTCTAGAATCCGCATCTGGGAAAAACTGAAGTTCGTGTTCTGGCTGCTGGCCAGCATGTTCTCAAAGCAGGACTTGGATTTCGAGCTGGACAAAGTGCCGGCCGAAGATTTAATTTACAAAATGATTTCCCAGTTAAAAAAAGAATTTCCGGGGCTTTACAAGGCAGTCGTTGCTGACCGCGATGAACATATCGTAACTGAAATAAGACATCTGGCTGGCCATTTCCCTGACAAGAAGATTTTAGTGGTTATCGGGGCAGGGCATCTGAAGGGTGTGAAGAAGCTGTTGACCCAAAACACATCGAAAGATTAATAAGCTTTTCTTTTTCAGCAAAAGCATTATGGGCGGAGTCGGTGATTTCCCGGGCGCATTAGTTGCAGCAGAAGAGTACGGCTCAGGCAAACCATCTCGTTATGTTGGTGTGCGCATCTTAGGGCTACCGAGCAGTCCCGATATTGCCAGACTCATTGGCATGCAAGGCAGCCGTGATTTTTCAAATAACAATTTAGAAGCTCTCGCTGGGCATGTTACTAACTCAGTTGACCTTACACGTGGTATGGCGGATGGTGCGTTTTCAGTAGTTAATTTCTCCGGCGACACAGTTTATGTCAGCCGCAAACATTCTGCTCATATCAGACCGTTAGATTCAGAGGAGATGAAAACACTTCGTGCCCTGATTTTTAGTGCTGCTGCCAAAGTACGTGGCACCCCTTAGTTAACAACGGCTAGCACAAAAGCCTAATAAGTTTATGTTTATTCTATTACACCATGCACCTCCTCAAAGACAAGCTGCAACTCAGATTATATCAGCAGACCATCCTGAACACGGCCAGCCAGAAGAATACACTCGTTGTCCTGCCGACTGGCCTTGGGAAGACACACATCGCGGCCGCACTTGCATCGCTCAGGCTGGCGCACGGGAAAATTCTTTTTCTGGCGCCGACAAAGCCCTTGGTGGCGCAACACCTTAAAACATTTTCTGAAATTTTTGAGCCGAAAGAGGGGTTGACTTTGTTTACTGGCGAGACGAAGGCTGACTCGCGAAAAGAGTTATGGGAAAAATCAAAAATTATTTTCTCCACGCCGCAAACCATCAAGAACGATTTAATCTCTGGCAAGGTTTCGTTTGACTCGGTTGCGCTCTTGGTTTTAGATGAGGCGCACCGCGCAACTGGCGAGTATGCATACACATTTCTTGCAAGAGAGTACGCAAAGCTCTCGCAAAGCCCAAGGATTTTAGCACTGACGGCCAGCCCCGGAAAGAACGAGGAGAAAATAAATGAAATCTGCAGGAACCTGCTGATAGAAGCGGTTGAGGCCCGCAGCAGAGAACATCTCGAGGTAAAATCTTATGTAAAGCCGATAAAATTTCATTACGAGTTTGTTGTCCTGCCGGAAGAACTAGAGAACATCCGCGGCAGATTGATTAGTGCGATCAAAGGCAGGCTCGAGATACTAAAATCGGCCGGCTTGGTCACAAGCACAGATGTTTCCAAGATTAACAAAAAAGCGCTGCTTGCTCTGCAGGCAAGCCTGCAGGCGCAAATCTCACAACAAAACTACGAAGTCGCGCACGCGCTGTCTGTTTGCGCGGCGCTCATGAAATTACAGCACGCGCTCTCGCTGATTGAGTCTGAGTCAGTCGGTGCACTGAAAAACTATTTTGATAATTTATGGGATGAGTCAAAAACTTCCAAAGTTCGGGCGGTAAAAGATATTGTTTCAGATTTCAACGTGCGCGCGGCGTACTCGTTGACAAATTCCGCGCTGGAAAAAGATATTGAGCACCCAAAACTTGAAGCGTTAAAATCTGTTGTTGAAAAACAAGTTAGCGAAAAAAAAGATTGCAAAATACTTGTGTTTACAGAAATCCGGACCAACATTCAGAAAATTCTCTCCACGCTGGATGATATTTCTGGTTTGGAAGTGTATAAGTTCATCGGGCAGGCCAGCCGTGAGGACAAGGGCATGAATCAGAAGACACAGATTGAAGTGATTGAGCGTTTCAAGCGCGGAGAAATAAATTGCTTGGTGTGTACCGCGGTCGCAGAGGAGGGCTTGGACATCCCATCGGTTGACCTAGTTATTTTTTACACGCCGGTTCCGTCTGCAATCCGTAATATACAACGCCGTGGCCGCACAGGAAGGCAGGAAGTTGGAAAAGTTGCAGTCTTAGTAACAAAAAACACACGCGATGAAGTTTACTACTGGGTTTCAAAAAGGGCTGAGGAAAAAATGCGGGGTGCGATTCAGAGCATTGCCGAAGGAAAAGCTGGCATGGAACAAAACACATCAACGCTGGACCAGTTTGTCAAGGCAGATAAATTGAAGCCAGAGGAACAGGTAAGTATTTTTGCGGATGTGCGCGAGCGCGGGCTTGTCGTTGATAAATTATTTGAGTCCGGCGCGCATGTTACTGTTGGCACTCTGACATCTGGTGATTTTATTTTATCCGAAGATGTCGGCGTTGAGCGGAAGATTGTAAACGATTTTGTTGTCTCGCTGTTGGATGGCCGGCTTTTCGAGCAAGTTCGCGAATTGAAAGGCCACTTTGCAAAACCATTGATTATACTAGAAGGAAACTTCGAAGATATTTTCAAAGTGCGGCAGGTCCACCCGTCCGCACTCTGGGGCGCGCTCGCCTCACTGGTGTTGGATTGGGGCGTGCCGATTTTGTTTGCCTCAAATCCAACGGAAACAGCAGAGCTTCTGATTACAATTGCGAAGCGCGAACAACTGGAACGGGGCAAGGCGGTCGCTGTCAGACTTGATCAGAAACCCAGGACAGTCGCGGAGATGCAGCAGTTCCTTGTTGAGGGCTTGCCAGCTGTCGGGCCCACGCTTGCTAAAAATCTTCTGCGACATTTCAAGTCGCCGATAAATGTTTTTACTGCGTCACTTGAGGACTTGCAGAAGGTTGATGGGGTTGGCGAGAAGAAGGCGGAAATGATTCGAAAGATTTTAGAAGGATTGTTTGATGAGCGGACGTAATAGTTCATTTAAAAATAGTTAAATGAACTCCATCATCATCGCCTTGCCGTTGTGCAACCCATACACGGGAATGATGGCCGGCTCTGGCTTGTGGCCTACGCGGACTTGGAAGTTTGTTCTGGATTGCCAGCAGCTGCAACTGACAGACAGAACGTTCTTGTAGTTTCCGAAGCCTGCCTTATGTATGTGGCCAGATGCAACTAAGTCAGGCACTTGCCTGATTGTCAGCGGGTCCGGATCCATCGGCAATGCCAGCGTTGCTCCGTAAGTCGGGGCAAGATGCCTGCGTTTCAGCAAAAACTCCCAAATCTTGTCTGGCGCATCATAACCGCCGGCCAGCCTCAATGCTTCAACAGTATCCACAAAATGGTCAAATGAGTAGCCATGATACATCAAAACATCAAAACCGGGGTAATCGTCCTGCTTGTGCAGTTTTAACATGGCTGGATTTGAGACATTAATTACGTTTGGAAGTTTGTAAAGGGGGGCGGCAAGATCTTTTGGAATTGTTGGCTGCGGCTCGCAAAGCCTAAGCGCATCATGATTTCCGGGAATAACAATAATATGTTTGTCATCCGGAATTTCGGAAAAATATTTCGCGAGCAAATCATACTGGCCTGCCGCATCTTTTATATGCAGCTCTTTCTCCTGTTCCGGATAAATTCCGACGCCGTCTATCAAATCCCCCAAAACAAAAATATATTTTGTTTTCTTCGCGATATTTTTCATTTTTTCATCGCCATAATCGCCCTTCAGCCATTGTATAAACTTTTCAAATTCCTTTGGCAGGAACATATTGGAACCTGAGTGTATGTCCCCTGTAAACGCGGCATAAACTTCCTCGGGGCAGTTCTGTCTTTGCTTGATTGGAATGTCCGGCCAGATAATATCGTCTACAAAAAAAATGCCGCGGCCGATCGAGCCCTTGAATGCCAGCACTTCATCCGGCGCCAGGAAAGGAATTTTCTTGGCCAGCTCGGGATTTTTTACGGAGATAATCGCGTCTGTTGTTCCCGACAAATCTTCGAGGGCCAGCTTGACCGTGCCTGTCGGGAGTTTGCGAATGTCTGAAATCATGCCGACTATCGTTGTCTTGCCAGCCATCGAGGAAAGTTTCGAGATTGAGGTTGCATTTTCAGTTTCTGCGCGCGACATCAGAAGGTTCTTCATGTACTCATAACGCTTCCTAAAATAGGCTGTAAAATCCTGCACCGTGACTTTCTTTGGTTTCCAGTCAAAGTGTTGTAAAATTTCAACTGAAGAATTTTTATTTTCTATTTTTATCCTGCTTTCCGAAGTTTTGAGGCCAAGCAACTCCGGCTCCTCGTGCTGCAGGCCAGAAGTCAGTTCTCTTATCTTATCTGATGTCGGCAGCTGGCCTAACTGAATCAGTGCCTTGATTGCGGCGGCTTGGTCCATAATACACCGGAGTTTCAAAAATTTAGCTTGCGGGCATTAAAAGAAATTGTTTTGTTAAACATACAGTTACGCGTTGGGGTGGCTGGCCATGTGCTTTGGCATGGCTGCGAGACCAAAATAATAAATGCGCTCTATTTCATAAATGCGGGCGCCCGCCCTGCGCTTTTCTGGCGGCTCAAAAAAGCCCGCGCTTATCTCGCCGCGTGCATCATAGCCGCGCAGGCCTTCAAATTCGCCGGTCTGCAGGTCCGCCATGACTTCTATTTTTATAATGCCTTTATCGCGGGGCGGCGATATACTCACGCCCTTAGTTATAGTGAGCAGGCTATTAATCTGCCCAATCCACTCATTATCAAAATCGACCAGCACGCGCTCATCAAGGCTGTCGCCCTTTAGCTTTGCTATCAAAACTACTTTGGTGTCTGCCTGCGGGAATTTTTTGTTAACCTTTAGTCTTGCCATTTATTTTACTCCATTCAGCTAAAACCAATATGGAAAAACATTTAAGACTTTCGTAGTTGTGATAGCTAAAAATTACAGCCCAAGCTCTTCCTTCAGCTTGCCCTGTACCTTCTCGCGCATGTCTGTCTGTATGTTGATGTAAATCTCCCTTGTCCTGCCATATCGTCCCTTTGAAACTACTTTTGCGTTAATGAGGCCAAGCATATCAAGCTCGCCAATCAAATCAGACACGCGCCTTTGGGTTAACGGGGAGAGGCCAGCCGCAGCACAAACTTCCTTGTATTTTTCATAAACATTTCCGGTTTCTATCTTTTTTTCGTCAGAAGGCGTGAGCAGTGCCGCGTAGAAAACTGCCTGCGACTGCTTTGGCTGAGTTGTTGTAATTTCCAACACGGTGTCTTTCTCTATCCGCTCTTCTGCCTTATCTATGTGCTCAGTTTTAACTATTTCAGAACCCTCGCGCTCCGCGACCTCGCCTGCCACGCGTATCAGGTCTATCGCGCGCCTTGCATCGCCGTGCTCGCGGGCCGCATAAGCTGCGCATTTTTCCAGCACGCCTTCTTCTATCGCGTTTGCTTTGAAGGCCAGCTTTGCCCGTTCCCTTAGGATTTCAACAAGCTGGACTGCGTTGTATGCCGGGAAAACAATATTTTCCTCGCCAAGGCTTGATTTAACCCTCGAATCAAGATTTTCTATAAACCGCACATCGTTAGATATACCAACAATTGCAAGCTGTGACTTGCCCAGACTGGAATTTAAGCGTGTGAGATTGTAAAGAATTTCATCACCGGTTTTATTTACAAGGCGGTCAACTTCGTCCAGCACCAAAATAACCATCTGTTCCTGTGAATCGAGCGCGGACAAAAAAATATTATAGACTTCATCTGTTGGCAGGCCTGTTGCAGGTACCTCCTTGCCAAGGCGCTTTGCCAGCTCAGCAATAATCCGATATTCAGTGTCTGCGACTTTCTTTAGCTTACAATTAACATAGACTGTTTTGAGCGGGATGTTTTTTGCAGATGCGGATTCCAGAAGCTTTGCAAGCACATATTGTGCAACAACCGTTTTTCCAGTCCCGGTTTTGCCAAAAACAAAAATATTTGAAGGCTTCTCCCTGCGGAGCGCGACCGCGAGTATTGATGCCAGCTGCTGAATCTGCTCCTGTCTGTGCAGAATTGTCTGTGGCGCATAGTTTGACTGCAAGACCTTTTTATCTATCAAAAGCGGCTCTTTCTTCAAAAAGTCCTCAAAAAAATCTGTTACGCTAAGCTGGCCTGCCATGTAACCTCCAATTACTCCAATTGAAACGAACTACTATTTAAATTTTTGTTTAACACAGAGACCATGATTTCCAGTAGAACTTTTATTTTTGAGTTTGTTTGGGTTAGTTAGTTATGTTTTATTTCATTTGAAGCTCGATATGAAACTAAGGGGTTGTATATATACTATATAGTAATTCTAAGAGATATAATATATATAATGAAAACCGAACGACATGATTTCAAGTAGAAATTATTTTTTAATCGATTCCACTGGAAATGTTGGAGATGGATTTCGATTTTTTGGATAATTCCAATGGAAATCAAGGAGTGTTTAACAAAACATTGAAAAGTTTGGTGTGTTAGTTCCAGGGGAAATGAGTGGGTGAGAGAGTTGCGATTTTTGTAAATCTCTTCATTTCGTATGGAGCTGCATATAAAAATTTAATATGCTGCGCGTAATCGATATTTATGGAAATATACTTTGCAACTACAAATACCGGAAAATTACTGTCTTTTCAGAGAGATTTGAGGAAATATGATGTAAAAATAACGCAATTGGCATTAGATGTTCCTGAGCGCGATCAAGCGATGTTGTAGAAATCGCAAAAGAAAAGGTAAATTTTGCTTACAAAAAAGTCAGAAAACCCGCACTGCCCTTTGGTTAATATTTATGAAAAAATGCCTTCATCCCACGCGCTGAAGCGCGGGGTTTTCGGCATTTTTCCATTCCTCCAACTCGCCTTCAAGGGCGAGTTGGAGTTATTCCAGATGGAAGCGACAAAACACTTGGCGAAATGACTGAAATTGAATATGAAAACTGGCGCAGGCCGATCAGGGAGAAGGCCAGCGCCACTGTTTTGTTCGGAGAGTGGCTAGTTAATAATAGATTAAAATAAACTATGCTGAAAAATTACGCCTTCAGCGCGGCCCGAACCTTAGCTTCCTGCTTTGGTTTTGCGGCACTGCCTAATGCGAATTTCCTGCGTTCAACTGTCGAGCCCCATGAAAAGTCGCCCTGCAGCTTTTCAATACCCTTGTGTTCAAATACGCCTAACTCTGCGCCTTTTTTGAGATGATAATAAACTGATCTAAGCGAGCAAACGCCAAACAGCTTTCTGTAGTGCTTGTATAATTCGTATCCGTGTGCCTCTCCAAGTACGTTTAGTATCTCAATTAGGTTGTCTCTTATCTGAGAGCCCGGCAATCGTCCCCGCTTACCCATATCAATCACACAGAATTACAATATGGTGGCTTTATAAGGCTTTTGCTTCTCCTCAAGATAGTAAAACTAACGTGGTTTCGCAGTTTGTGATGCAAACAAAAATTTAAGTGAATTTCACAAGCGAAAATTTTGTTTCGCGTGCCAGCCGAACACTGGTTCGGATTGTGTGTTGCGCATTTTAACTAAGTTTAGATTGTGCGTTTTGAGACAATAATAAATTTAGGTTTATTACCATATGGGTTTATGAAAGATTATTAAGCCTTTCCATTATATTTTGGCCATGGTGAAATCTGGTAAGGGTGAGAAAATTGCGGATGTGCATCTACGCTCGCTACAGTTGCGCAGACACGAAGAATTATTAGTTCTGGGTGCATTATTTGAAAAGCCCATGGGAATTGGAAGCCTTACTAATTCAATAAGTGCAAAAGTGGACGGGCCAGATCTGTCGGTTGGCAATCTGGAAAAAATACTTGCACGCCTGGAGCGTAGAAAGGCCGTGCTGGCAGTTCAGGTTGACGAAGGTAAATATTGGTATCTGACACCAGCAACATACAATAGGTATTTACAAGTTGAGCTAGACGGATTACAGCAAAGAAAAGTTGACTATGGCTGGAGAGTTGATGAGTTGTTGCAAAGGAACACCGCCGTTGGCTTTTGATTACCATGAAGCATTTACTTCGCCGTACAATTTCTTAAAAACTACAACAACTGCAGGCTTGCATGCCGGCCTGCTCGCCAAAGATTCAAGCATATTTTGACTCACTGCAGAAAGAGACAGCAAGGCTCTATGATGTTGCGCAGGCGGCCAGAAAGAAAAATTTTGATCCGGAGCCACATGTAGACATTCCGCTTGCAGCGACAGTTGCGCAGCGGACAGAGGCGCTTATTTCTTCAGCAGCTCCGCAGATAAGAAATTCAGGGGTTGCAAAAAGGATTGATGGGCTTGAAAAAGAATTCGGGCCTGGCGACTGGCGGGTTGCCCTGAAAATTGCCGAAGAGGTTGCATTTGAGAAGTTCTGCAAATTCAAAGACAAGCGTGAAGCAATTGAAGTCGGAATCAGGGTTGGCTTTGCGTACATCACAAATGGTGTTGTGTCTGCCCCGCTCGAAGGCCTGGTCGAAATAAAACTAAAACAAAGGCAGGATGGCCGCGAATATATAGCTCTTTATTATGCCGGCCCCGTCCGCGGTGCTGGCGGGACTGCTTCTGCAGTTTCAATCCTAATTGCTGACTATGTGCGCAGGAAGATGGGCGTGGCAGATTATGACATAAAAGATGAAGAGGTCAAGCCGGAAGTTATTGGCGAGTT
>JACOYC010000015.1 GCA_016182015.1 Nanobdellati archaeon
CCAAGTGTCTTCCACTACCTGTAATCCTGCGCGAGCCATTCCTAACTCGCCGAGAAATTGCATGCCAGCCTGGATGACCAGCCGCCCAACTAATGTTTTCTCGACTTCGCCACTGGACTCGATTTTAACCAATATAAATCTTTTCCTTTCTTTGGCTGTTGAAGGGATGGTTTTCATAACAAAAGCTATTTGATTAAGTTTAAAAATCTATTTAATGGAAATCACCAAAACACAAATTCTACGTCTTTCAGCGGCACTTTGATTTCGAGACTAATCGTGCTCCTGACAGCTGCCTTTGCTGTTATAGGGATTGGCCGCACATCATACACCCTTTCCTCAAGGCCGGCGCGCCGCATAACTATGCCCGGCACAACAACAAAGTTCTGGGCGTGATTGCCCGGAATCAACCTTCCATCAGGGTAGCGGCCAACATAATGCGCATAGATAATCTCGCCGAGTTCGGTGCGCAATGTACCAAATCGCCTGAGCTGCGGGCTCTCTGTGAAAACATAAGTTGCTTCGCCTGACATGATGTTAGCACAGCAGAAAAACTTAAAAGCTTTTGCAAGAAGTTAAATTGGTTTTGTCACGTTTTGTAATAGCAACCCTTATAAATTCTGGTAATGCCATAAGAATACTCCGGTTGCAAAATGGGCGCGCACACAGTTACAGGATTTCAGAGAAAGGCATACGAGGCATACCTTGAACGCATTTATTCCTGCCTGAAAGCACCAGGCTTTAAACTTCCTTTTGAAACACTAAGAGAGCTTGTCGGCGGTAATGTTGAAGTTCGCGGCAAGGAGATGTTTATGCTTGCGCCATGGCACGATGTTTATTCCTGCGTCGCACTTTTGCAGCAGGCAGGCCTTGTGAACGTCTCGCGCGAGCAGCAGTTGGTTGTGATTAAAACATCCGTAGCTGGCGGTCAACAGAAGTTTGAGAGGCTACTGGCAGCATGGGTTGCTGGCAAAAAAAACGGAAGCAGTGGCGAATTGCCTGTCAGATCACTCAGCGAGGCGGTTGAAGCTGCTTGAAATTTTTAATTGTTTGCTCAAAACTACAAATCCTTTTTAACAAGAACATGATTTAAGATATTAAAAGGAGGTATGAGGGCCCGTTAATAGCTGAACCCCAGCCTCCTTTATTCTTAAATCGATATGCAGAGGCTTTTTAAGGCTTGCCGCTGTTTTGTAATTATCCGTAAATAGTGAATTATATATAGATTTATATAAAAATATAGAATTGCATATAATTCCAAATCGCTTCACATAAACCCTGCGCTTTTTCATAAATTGTAAAACAGCTCAAAAGCAAGCAATCACTCTAATATTAAATCCGCTTCTACAATATCTGCCAGCAGTTCTTCATCAGTTTCGGCATAGTAAAAGCGGTTTATTAAACTCTCAGGATCATATTTTACCTCGGAATTAAATATTTTTTTGATAGCCGCCCTGATTGTGTTTATTTCATTTTGCGTATATATAATTCCGGACTCTTCACTTAAACTTGCGCCGGTGGTATTAACAGCTTCCAGTCTTTTTATCGTGCCAAGCGCTGGCATCCCCAGCGCGGCGCGGCTTATGCCGCCGATTGCGCTTGCAACGACTTCAAGCTCCCTGATTGGCGCGATTTGTGTATCTGGGCGTTGCTCCCACCACTGTGCTGTCCATAGTAGCATATCGCCAGTCCACTCCCCGCGGGCTACTGCGGACTCGTAAGTGAATGCCTTGGCAGCGTTTATGCGGCCAGGGCTTGTAAACGGAAAAAATGTGTGCAAATCAGGTCCAGCATATTTTGTTTTCCAGCCCGTAGTTGTAGGAATCCTCCGCTCAGTGAGATATGCAAGCGGAATGTCAGTAAGCCCGAACTTTTCCGCAATTTTGTTTGCAGCGGTTTCTGCGCCGGCGCGTAATTTCTCGTCCGCATCATGCGCAAACCTAGTTATTGGCAGGCAAACCATATCACATATGCCCCACGGGCCGTCAAAATTAACTCGGGCGTGTCTTGGCTGTTCCAGATGTTTTATTATATTTTCAAGGTTTGCAGCCTGCCTCAAATTTAATTCTATTACTGGTTCTGGCTCGCCAGGCCTGTTGCCATGGTCAAATACCGCCGTAACCTCTCTTGGCCAGATCCGCGGCGCAACCGCAGCCGGTATTTCTGTTCTGGCATGCCTGCCAAAACAGCCCCTGTAATCAAGGTCAACTGTTTTGTATGACGTTCCCATGATGCAAAGCTTGCCAAGCCCGAGACTAAAATAGGTTTGAATATCATCTGCAGTGTTTGAGCAACCCCCCATGAGATTTAGGAATGCTATCTTGTTGTCGCGCCCGTTAAATCTCATACTCAAGCCGGCCGGCCCTTCGTCTGCAGCAAAAATCAAAAAGGAATTTGTCCTATCCGCAAGTGTTTTGAATTCCAGAAGTTTGCTGAGTATCGCGTCCTCTGTTGGCTGTTTATTTCTTAGCCGCGCCACATGCATAGCCTTTAATAAATAATGCAAATCATCTACAATTATCGCCGCTGGTTTTTCAGGGCAGGGAATTGCCGCGTATCTCACCTCGCCGCCTGCGAGCCGTTCTTTGTCAAGTTCGTATAAACTGCACGGCACTTCACTGGCCAGGAGCCTGAGCAGGTGTGTCTTGCCGGTGCCGCGCCTGCCAATCAATTCGCATGCCCGTCCAAGCGGCGCAGGACAGCCATGGATGTCAATAGGCGGTGCAAACAGCGGTGCGAGAATCGCCAGGGCTGGCAAGCCCTCGAAACAGCTGTCTATTTCTTCTTTAGGATTCTTATATTCCGCCCTGCCGGGAATTTTTTCAGGCACCATGCCAAGACGGCTAATTAAGCGCTTTTAAAGCTTTCCATAAAGTCATACAAAAGCATTTTATAGTTTTAGCACGTATAGAAAGGATGCAGTGTTTAGAGAAAACGGGAAAATTTGGTTGTAAAACTGCTATTTATTTTTTGACATTTACTTAAAAAAATAAAAAACTAATTATTAAAGCAATCTGTAAACCAGATCCTTTTTGCGCACAGGCTTGGCAACCTTCATGCCGACTGACTGGCCTTTCTTCGCAGAATCTATCTTGTCGTGCTCTATCTGCATGCTTGCTACGGTCTGCGTGAAGTTTGTCTGCGGGCCTTCAATGCTGATTTTGTCGCCGGCTTTTATCGTGTCCTTTACTTCAATCACGCCGACTGAAATTTTGTCAAAGAAGTGGCTTATCTCGCCAACCAGCCTTTTGTTTGCTGTCTGGACGACCTTCAGGCCTGCCGGTGCAAGTGCCTTGTTGACTGCTGGCAGGGCAATCCTTACCGCCCGCTTGACAGCTCTCTTTACGACTTTCTTGGCAACACGCTTTACCCGTGCCTGAACCTTTTTGACGGCCTTTCTCGCCGTAGAACGATTGAATTTCTTGGATTTATTCTTCTTTTTGGCAGCCATTGTTACATCCCTCGTATGGTTAAATCTAAGATGTGGTTAAATAAATAGTTTAGTATTCACTCCAAAATGAGAATTTCAAATTGCTCTGAATGTTATTATATATTTTTATATAAATTTATATACAATCAGCACCCATGGCTTCGTCAGATATTAAAGCTTTGTTGCTTAGACTGTACCTTAAAGGCCAGCTGAGTTTGTAGCGTCGCCCGAGACTTGCGCGCCAGGCGGAATTGATGGTAACAGGGATGGCTCAGCAGCCTTTGCATCGTCCTTCTCGAGCCGCTTGTCCAAGCCCATAATTTTTCTTTCTAAGTCGTTTAATTCGCCTGCCTGAAGCAGGGCAAACCTGTGTGAACCAACTATACCTTGGCCCCTGCCGTATTCTGAAGTAACTTCATCATCTGCGTGGAAGGCATCAAAATTATAGTCTACGCTAGCGAACCACTCTAAAACCTTCCTCGCCCTCTGCTCCGCAATCCGCCTGCCGATTTTTCTGTTCGGACCGCCACGCTCTTTTGAGCTCCACTCCGCGCTGCTGCGGACGTAGGTAGTTTTGTCCGGAAATTCCGGATGGCCCTTCAGCCTGATTTCCAGCAGGCATGTTGTTTTCGCGTTTTCAACGCCGCAAGACTCACTATAATAGAAAAACGGCCTGCTTACTTCTATAGTTGCATATCTTTTTGTAACAGTTGATTCCATGTTGCTAAACTATGCATCGAAACATATAAAAACTATTCGGTGCTTAGGTATCCGGATTATTTTTTAAGAATATATTTGTACTGCGGCAACGTTAGCATCTCGCGCCAAGCTGTCTCAAACGGCGTGTATGACACATCGAATATTTCTGGCCAGCTGTCCGGCTGGAAAATATCGCCGGCAACCAACGCCTTTAGCTGGTCCGCTGTGAACGGTGGCTTGCCCGTAATTTTCGCGTGCGCGTTCATCAACCACACAAATAGTGAGATGGGCAGCGGCAAGATTAATCTCCGAATATTTTTTACGTTTGCAATCGTTTTAATCAAATCAACATAAAATATTTTTTCATTTCCAATCAAATTGTAAATTTTATCTTTTGGCCCGCGCCTTGCCGCAGATGCGATAACTTTTGCAACGTCAATTACATAAATTGGCTGCCGCACAATTTTGCCATCGCCCGGCACTGGAAAGATGGGTGACTTCTCAAGGAAGCGCGAAAGATATCCTAGGTGCTTGTTATCGAACGGCCCGTAAATTAGCGATGGCCTGAGAATTGTGTATGGCATGCCAGACTTCACAACATGCTCTTCAGCCATTCGTTTTGTTTTTGTGTAATCATCATCTGCTTTTGAAATTACGACTGATGACGAAATATGAATAATGTGCGGCACATTGTATTTTTTTGCTGTGTCAACCGCATTTTTAGTTGCCAGAAAAGAATTTTTATAAAAAAGTTCTGAATCACGTGCAGAGATTTGCGCGGCCATTGTTATGAGCACATCCGCGCCCGCAATATTTTTCTGCCACGCGCCATCAACAGAGCAGTCCGCCTGCACCGCAGTAATGTTGGGGTTAAGGTTTTTCAGCAGTTCCAGATTTTCATCGTGCTTATCAATGCACACGACTTCTTCGAACTCCCTTGTCAGCACAGGTATGAGGTTTTGCCCCACGAGGCCTGCTGCACCGGTTATGATAGCTTTATGCATACAAGTTTATAATTAGAAAAGTTTAAATGGTTTGCAGTTTGGTTTAATTCTAAAAAATTAACCCCTTATCTCCTTTCCAATATTCAACATACCTTCCTGTTGTGGCTGGCATGCTGTCGCCCATCATAGCTACTTTATCTCCGGCAATCAGCGCGCAAAGCGGCGGCATTAACGGCGAGCCAGTAGCTGCAACTATATGTTCGAGCTGCGGATTTTTTACAAACACTGCCAAGTCCACGGCATTAAACAAATCCTCAAATTTCTCGCTGTGCAAATGCGCTGACCACTGGATAAACGGCGTCGGAAAAACATTTTGTACGACGTGCAAGATATTGTTCTGCGAGGCCAGCAAATTAAACTCAAATAAATAACCCGCATGTACGTAACGCCGCGCATAAACTGCGCAGTGCCTGGCCGTGACTCTTTTGCTAGTAATTGTTAGCATTTTGCCTTCTTGGCCAACAACACTAAAATTAAAGGCACCAGCATAACATTCCGGAATTGCCAGCTCATACTCACGTACTTTTGTTTCACTGCCGACTATGCGCGCGAGCACGAAGTGTTCGTCTTCTGGAAATGCATTTTTATCGTGATCCAGTATTTTCCCGCCACGTTTAACTAGTCTATAGAACGGCTCCTCGCTCGTTAGTTGTTTTATTTTTGTTATATTTGCAAGAACTTCAACCGTTTTACGCTTTGCCATTATTATTTAGTTTTCTTAACCTTTGCAGGCCTTGTCCACTTCAATCTCTTTGGACTGCGGTGCAGTTTTTCAGAATACTTTTCGCACTTGCTTGAGTGGAACCATAACAGCTTGCCAGTGTTCGTGATAAGCAGCTTTCCGGATGTCTTCACAAACTCTGTGTTACAGTAAGAACATTTTGGCATTTTAGTTGTTTTCTATTTCAAATCTATATAATGGTAGTACAGGATTGCCTTGCAATGTTAATAAATATTCCTGCAATCTTATTGTTGCTATCGGCCCGCCGCCAAATATGCGCAGTGCTTTAACAGGATCTTCTTGCGTTTGCGCGGCGATAATATCTCTAAGTGTTTCCGCAACTTCTCGCGCAGCTTCTGTGAGACCATCAATAATAATTTCACTCATCTCTTTCTCCCTTTTAATGGCGAAGCTTCTATTTCTGTCTCTCTGGACTGCTCGCCCAGTCCACAGGCGGTACCATACTCGCTCTGCTCGATGGCATTAATTATCATCAGCGTTTTCTCCCTTTTAATGGCGAAGCTTCTATTTCAGTTTCACGAAGCATAAGAATATCACCAATTCTTATCGGCCCGACAACATTCCTGCGGATGATTTTACCCTGGTCGCGGCCGGTGAGAACTTTTACTCGCACTTGCTTGCCGCCCTCGCGTGTGCCCATCGAGCCAACAATTTCCATCACCTGCGAAGGGAATGCATGCTCGCCAACCTCAACAACCTGCTGTTTCACGCTGCCCTGCTGCTGTTGTTTTGGTTTCTGTTGTTTTTGAGCCACTTTAAAACCTCTTAACTTGCGCCGCAACTAATTTAGCCACTAATCCGTCCGGATCTTCAACTAACCGCACAGTTGAGTTAACCTTTATCTTCTCCGACTTTTTGGTCTGTAGTATATATCCCACGCACCCAAATTGTGGCGTATCAAAATGCGATACTTTTGTTATGTGTTCAGGGTCCATGTGCAGATACATGGGCGTAAAATCTTCTGGATTAGCATGTAAAACGGCTATACCATCGAAGGGTTTGCCGTCGATTCTAATATCAGTTAATTCGACATATCGTTGGCCTTGATGTTGTTCTTGAGCCACCGTTTTGGTTTTCGTACCTGCCATGCTAAACGCTTCCCTGTTGTTCCAGCCTTTTCTCCAAAGTTATTTGCAAGACAACTCGCCATGCTTCTGTGTTTTGTGAGCTTAATATTACGGCGCCTGGTGCATTTAAACCAGCACCAGCACTCGCAGCAACAAATGGCACATTCCCATAACCTTTTGCGAATAGGTCGAATTCTACTGGCGGAGATAATGCACCGAGTCTGCGTTCAACTTCCTGTAATTCCTCACTTCCCGTACTCATATAGGGTATACGACCAGCTACCATGCGAGCCGGAGGGCTCGTCCATGCTATGTCATAGACTCTTCCGCCAAATAAAAGTAATGCATCAAAAGTGTGTGTACCAACAGGCACGTTTACAATACTCAGAACGCCCTCTACTCTCTTCATCCCGTCACCGCTACTGCAACTTCTTTTTTTTCTTCAGTTTTTTCTTCTTTGGCTTTCTTTGGCGCTTTTGGTTTTGCTGCTGGCGTCTCGGCTTTTGCCTCCGTCTTTGCTGGCACAGCTTTCTTCCCACTCAGCACTTCCAGCTGTTCAACAATCTGTGACATCTTCTTTGCGGACTCGCCAGCAGAAACGATTGCGATTGCGGATGTGCCGACTGGCAGGCCTGCCGCGGCGCCTAGGTCTGCCTTAGCGGGAACAAATGCACATGGGATTTTCTTCTCGTCGCAAAGCATTGGGATGTGTTGTATAATTTCTGGCGGGTTAACATCGGCGGCGATGACAACAAATTTTGCTTCATTTCTTTCCACGCTTTTGGTAGCTTCGTTAGTGCCCTTTCTAATCTTCCCGCCCGAGCGGGCATCTTCAACTAACTTCAGAATTTGATCTGACAGTTCCTTTGGAATTTCAATCTTGCTTGCCATTTTTATCCTCTATCACTTTTCAGTCATAGGACAACAAGCGTTCTGTAAGATGGTTTTTAAAGGTTGTGATGGCTGGCAGTGCATTTCCGATCAGGTTTGCTGAAAGCTGCCAATTAAGATATATTTTTAAACCCTACTCTCCAGCAAACACAACCATGGGAAACGCAGAGGCGATGTTTGGGTATCGGCAAAGCGAAGCCGTTAGAACTCTAGATGCATTTATTAAGCAGAATGGCACATCAGCACCGAAAGATGCGTCGCTGGCATCTACCATTTTTATAAGCCTTATGCAGATAGCAGATAGCGGGTTTGCCCAAATCCCGAAAGAAAAAGTGGAAAGATATAAGCACGTCGCCTGTGCGCTTGCAAATTTTTATTACAGCACCAGCAAAGCAGAGTATTTCAGCGGAATAGATAATGATTTATTGCCGGGCTTGGCCTTGGCAGAACGGGCGGCTAAGGTTGCAAAGGCTGACAAGCTGGCAGGGGCGTTTAATTTGGTAAAAGCGAATAACTCAGCAAAGGCAGCGAATGGCCCACCTAAGGCTTAAAATCATCCAGACTTCTTGCTGCAGTTGTACTTTTCCTGACAGGCAACGCGCCGAAAAGCGGCGTTTTGTAGTTGTTTTCGGCGCATCTGATAATTGCTGTTCTCGCACTTTCCATATCCCCCGTGCGCTCGTAAAACCATGCACTTGGCCTGTCCCTTTGTTCGTCTTCGCGTGTTGCATAGTATGGTTCAACCTTTTTTAAAAATCCGGTCCGGTCATTGACGTTTTTCAGGGCTTCGACAATCCGCTCTTCTGCAGTCGGCACGGCCTGCCTTGCCCGAACTTTCCGTGCGATCTGCCGCAGCGTATGGTGCTCCGGATTAATCTCAAAAATGTGGGGCAGTATGCCTAAAATAAGTTCAAGGTCAGCCTTCCGGACTGGCGGCCTGCGCCATGCACGCCTTACACCTTCGGTGCCGTCACCCATGCGGCGGTCATGTAGAGACTGTTTAAAAAACTTACTGTGCCTGCCGCTATATCCGAATACCAGAAGCCAAATCCTTAAAATTTTATTGCGCTGTCATCCGTTTGATTTTTAAATACTTGTTTTGTTTTTTTCACATGGCACAGGAAGCAGCGATGCATTATTTCCTCTCGCGGCAGGACGAGGCTTTGAAATTCTTGCGCGAGTTTTCTGAGAAGCCGGCAGGCAAGCTTACATCCAGAGAACTGAACAAATTATACAAAAGCCTGGAAATAATGCGCACAGAACACCGCAGGAATTTCTTTGGGCTGGCAGTGGTTGTTGGTTACTACTATGCGCGATGCGTTGCAAGAGATAAAAGCTGGCAGGCAACAGTGCTTCCGCAAGACCTCGGGCAAAGGGTATCTGCGGCATACGCTTGGATACCATTCCTTCCGCATAACCTTGTCGAGGCTGCGATTGCGAGGGACAGGCTTGGCAACTTGCAGGCTTGGTATGGGTTTAAAATAGAAGAGAACAATTAGTTATGCGCAAACACAAAACCCAATTTTCCTTTTGCCTTCTTGTCCAGCCGCACAAACCCGAAACGCTCAAACTGGATTATGCTGCCAACTTTTAATTTCTCGCAGTTTTTTTCCGCGAAGCCAGCCACAACAACTCCGTCTGGCATCAGCACCTCAGCCTTCACAGAAAAGTCAACAGGCACCCAGTTAATTCTAGGGATTTCCTTGTTCTCCTGCGAAGTGAAATCCGCGAATTTGTCAAGCATTATATTATAGAGATGCATCAGCCGCACTTCTTTTCCTTTCAAAGCGGCAAAATCCTTTTTAGAAATGTAAAAAGAATTGCCAACTTTTATCTTCTTGAATTCATCTTCTTTTTCCGGGTGCAGTTTAACTTTTATTTCTTTTATTTTCGGCGCGCTATTTACTTCGATTTCAATTGGCGCAGTTACAAATGAATAGCGGTGTGCAGCCGGATCAAGAAGTTTTCTGTTGATTGCATATAAATTTTCAACAGGAATTTCAACATCATTGTCATTCAGCCCGATGTCCGCAATGAACTCGCGGACTGCGTGCGGCAAAATTCCTCGGCGCGCAAGTGATTGCAGGCTCCATGTGCGCGGGTCGTCCCAGCCTGAATAAGCCCCAGATTTCACTTCCCTCTGGGCTTTTGATTTTGAAAGCTTTACGCCTTTTAACCGTACAAGCCCTGTGTGCAGTATTGTCGGGGCAGGCCAGCCGAAAATGTTCCAGATAAATTTGCACATCTCTGTTTCCATCATCAAGTCTTTTCCGCGGATTACGTGCGTAACACCAAGCAGGACATCATCAATCGCCCAGGAAAATTCGAGCATCGGCCAGACGTTGTATTTCTTGCCGACGCGCGGGTGGCTTCTTTCAGAAACGCGGAACAGCACCCGGTCTCTGAACGCGGGGTTGGGATGCTGCATCGAGGTTTTTAGCCGAAGGATTGCCTGCCCTTCCTTGAACTTTCCCTTTATCATGAGTTTCCATTTTTCAAGGGTTTCTTTTGCGGATTGCCTGCGGTGCTCGCACTCAATTCCCTTTGCTCTGCACTCGCGCAATTTTTCAGCAGGGCATTCGCAGATATAAACCGCGCCTTTTTTTATTAATTCATCCGCATATTTGTAGTAAATTGCCAGCCTTTCTGATTTGTAAATAATTTTTCCATCCCATTCGACATTCAGCCATTTGAATCCATCAGGAATAAGTTTATACGCATCAGGCGCAATTGATTTTTCTTCTGAGCCAATTGTATCATCCATAATAAACAAAAGTTTTCCGGAATATTTTTCTGCGTAAAGCGCGTTCAAAACATATGTTTTTGCGTTGCCGATGTGCAGCGGGCCGGACGGGTAAGGTGCGAGGCGCAAAACAATCTTTCCTTTCTGCGCGTTTGGCAAATCCTTCAGCTCTTTCTCCTCGTGTTCAACAGGTTTTTTTTCAAAAAATTCCGGGTAGATTTGCAGGAGCTTCTCCTCCTGCTGTTTGACTGTCAGCCTATTAACTTCAGAAACAATTTATGAATTACAAATGTGTTTGGGGTTTAAAAATATATTAGTTTACTGCTCGCGGCCGTATAATCTAGTTTTACCGGGCGGAGCTGAAGGAGAGCGTGCGTTACGATTAATTTCGCGGGATAATACGTAATCTATCTGTTCGAGCCTACGGACAAGAGTTTCGAGCGATGGCAGGCTTGCCGGCGCAGATATTAACATATTATCGAGCTGCCCAGCATATTCTTCTGGCAGATAACTGCCTGCGCCTTGCGGTAAAATAGCCAACTTTCTGCTAATCAAATTTGCATAATGTTCGCGCAAGTAGCCAAGCGCTCTGCGCGCCAAATAGTTGAGCTTTTCTGAAGACAATTCAGATAACGGTTGCCCATCGTAAGTAAACTGATGCATGCCGCCACGCGCGCCAAAAATTAATTTTCTTGTAAGCCCGATACCAAGACTGTGGCGCTCAGCTTCCGTTAGCATGCCGCAGGCATTGTGCGCGTAATCAAGCAGTGAGGGTTCTTTCGGTTTTAAGTCCGCGCGGCGCTGGCCGCCAGTCTGCTGCAGCATTGTTCTAATATCACGTTCCACTAGTTGTCTGACCTGCGGGCTTAGCGCGAATCCGGTTGTTTTTGGCGGTTGCTGCGGCTTTGATATCCAACTGCCACCATATGGCGCTTTCGCATTTACCATTTCAGGAGTTTCATTATTGTAATATTTATAAGCCTTTCGGTGCCGTGGTGCGATTTAAGATAAGGTGATATGTCTAGATAAAATATATACAATTTAACCACAAACTTTAAATTCCTTTTTGATTTGAAATAAGTATGAAACGCTTGGTTAAGATATTGCTGGCCGCGGTAATCGTGGCTGCTGTTGTTGTTCTTGCCGGCCTTTACATGGAATTCAGAGCGAACACACAGACACAATCAAATTCAGACTCGCTGCTCAGGTTTCAGCCGGATGCCAGCGAACTAAAAGGCTGGCAGCTCACGTGGGAAGCGAAAAATCTCGCAGAGTGGCCAGAGGAACAAAGAAAATCATTCATATCAAAAAACATTGAAGACGCAGCCGGCTGGCGGTACCAAAGAGGTACAGAAACACTGGAAATCTGGGCGCGCGACTTTGCCAGCGAAGAAGACGTAAGAAAAATAGAAACTGGAATTACAAACCCGCTGTTCTGGAAGGCACAGTCAGCGCTTGGTTTCGCGGATTATGCAATGATCGGCGTGCATGTAAGCGAAAAGCCCAGTCCGCTGCTGATTTATTTTGCCAAAAACAGGACTATATTTTACATTAACTACTATAATAAAGATGGCGTTTATGACGCATCACAGATAACAAAAGACAAGGCCTTATTGGTTTTACTTGCAAAGAAAATGCTTGCGAAGTATTGAACTATTCGCAACAATGCAATAATCTTTAAATAGCCGTGCCATGCGATTTCGCGAATGGAAATCTCGGAAAATAAAAATAACGAAAAAGACATAGATGTTTTGCCGAAAGACGGAGTTGCAGATTCGCCTGTACCGTCTTCATCGGCACCAACAACGCATCAATCTAAATCATCCAGTAAAAAGTATCTGGCGCTGCTTGTTCTTATTGTTGTGGTTGCAGGCCTGTTTTACTTCCTGCGCGCTGGCAATGACATTACTGGCTCGACAGCAGCTGTGCCATCCGGCCAGAGCGAGGGCGGCGGGCCAGAAGTTACGCAGGGCAATGAGCCATTTCCTCCAAGAGTGGATGTTGATGTGCAAACAACGCCACCAGCAAGAAAGTCGTTAACAGTTGGTTTAGAATGCCAGGATTCCAATCCATGTACTGTAGACACATATGACAGGAATAGAGGACAATGCACACATTCATCCGTAGCTAATTGCTGTGGCAACTCGGTATGTGAACAGAACGAGAGGTGCAATACAGAGACACTCGAAACGGCCTGCCAGCAGGACTGCTCACTTTCCTGCCCTGCATTCCTGACAGTCAGCAAGTTCGCGGCGCAGAAAGAGCCTGATAAGTACAGCTACAACTGCGTATCAGGCAGCTGCGATGCGCAGGGGCTCAACGAGTTTAGAATAAAAGGCGATGCAGTTGTCCACACATACATAAATAACTGGGGCGAGCTGGCAACCGAAAATCCGGTCTCAGCTCAGACATTCTGCGCATATAATGGCGAGCAGGTAAAGCTGGACGGAACATTGTTCGGAGTAAAACTCACTGACCACTTCGGCGGCGGCAAGGACACATCCGGCCAAATAAGCGCAAGGACTGCAAAAGGCCAGAATTATGCTGAATATTCGATAGAAGTAAGCCCGCCGTCTGACTTGGGCAATGGTGTCCGCATCCAGTGCACGGTGCTGTTGCAGTCAACAGAGATATCAAACAGCCAGAACCTGCTGTTTGTCTTAAGCTAATTAATTTTTTAGGTTTTTTAAATTTCCAAATTTCAGTATCTCGCCGTCAGCGACAACAGCATATGCTTCAAAATCCAGCAAGCGGCCGGCCTGCTTTTTCAAAAACGGCGATAACAGCTTCTCAGACAGAACATTTGTTCCTTCAGTAAGAAGATTAAAGGACGGAAGAACAATTAAATCCCTGCCGGACCATTTGCCTTTCAAGAAACATTTCACGCGCTCTGCTGAGGCAAATCCGTCTGATATTGTTATCGCCGGGTGTTCGTGGCCGATCACAATAGTTTTTATATTTTTTAGTTTTGCCGTTTTAGGAATTTTATCGCCGTGCAAAAACAATATATCTCTAACAGCGAGCATGGTCTTTACTTCAGCCAGATTTTCAATATATTTATACATTGTGTCATGATTGCCCTTCAGGATAATAACTCTCTTGGCATATTTTTTTATCAGGTTTATTACTGCGGTTATATCGCGGATCTCCTGCCGGCCAAGGTAGCCAAACTCGTGCCTTAGGTCGCCAAGAATAACAACTATATCTAATCCACATTTGCTTTTTTTAAGCCGGTCAAATATGCCTTGCAGCCTTGCCATTGTGCTGGCCAGCTGGTGCCGCGGCAGCAGGAATCCTCTATTTATGAGCGCAGTTTCGTACCCAATATGAAAGTCCGTCATGGCAAGGATTTTTTCTTTCGCAAAATACAATCCAAGGTCAACGATTTCCACGCCCTGCAGAATTTTCATTTTTGTAACATGGTGGCAGTATACTGGCGGTATACTATTAGTATACCTGTAATATGCTTGCTTCACCCTCCCTTTAAGCTGATTTTAGCCAATATTTGCTTATGCCGGACCCGCGGGCACCCTTCGGGTTCCCCCAGGTGGACGCTCACCCTGACCCCTCCGATGTCGTATTGCTTCGCAATACAACGAAGGGCAGACTCCTGACATACCCAAGTTAGATTGCTGCGCAATCCAACAAATATCTATTTTTCTTTAAGCGATATTTTAGCCAGTATCTGCTTGTGCATTCTTTTTATAAACTCCAGCCTGTCTTCGCCGCGCATGATATCGGAATAGCCGCGCGCAATAATGTTGAGCGCAAACGGGCTGGGTATTTGTGTCTGTACGCTTTTTATTGTTGTCTGGCCGCTCTCAATCAATTTTAGCACCTGCTCAGCGTTTTTTACATCCATCAAATCCTCCAGGACCTCGCGCCTTGCTTCTTTCAGAACAGGAAAATTATTTGAAATCCTTTTTGCGGCGTTAATCAGGATTTGCGAAGAGACCTGCTGCCTGCCGACACGCTTTCTTACTCCTTTGTAATTCCGGATTATCATCAGCGCGCGCCCGGCGCAGTGCCGGAACCTTCGTTTCATTATATCTGTTTTGTCTATCGCAAGCTCAAGCAGTTTTTTGAAATTTTCTTTTTTCAGCTGCATAAATAAATATTGCCAGTTTAATTTCCGGCTTGCTGCGAGGTAAAAATTTGCATCAGTGATTGAAATCAGCACGTTTACGCCATGGAATTTTCCAAGTATATATGCGAAAGCCCTGGCCAGCGCATCGTTCACCCGCCGGCCAAAACAGGAATGAAATATAAGATAGTTCTTTCCTTCAAAGTAAAGCTCTTCAATCAGGATTTTTTTGTCGTGCGGTATCGTCGCGTAGCACCACTGTTCATGAAAATATTCATAAAGCGAATTTGCGGCAGGCCCGTCAATGTATAGGTATTCTTTGATAAACTGAAGTATGTCTTTTTTCGGTTTGTATTTGTTAAAATATTCCTCGATTAACCTTCTGAATTTTTGGATTGACATCGCAAGGTCGAAGTTCAGCGGCAGCATGTCCGAAAACCAGCTTGGGATTGTTGGAATCCTGCCCGGAGCTGTTGAAACCTGCGCAACCATTCCGCGCGAGAATTCGTATCGGTATGTGCTGCCCCCCAGAACGAAAATGTCGCCCTTTTTCATGCGCTCAAGGAATTCTTCGTCAATCTTGCCAATCGGCTGGTCACCGATCTTGACGGTTATGTAGCTTTCATCAGGTATTGTGCCGATGTTTGTTGAGTACAAGACGCGGGCCAGCTTTGAGCGCTTGCCAACCATGCCAGTTTCATGGTCGTGCCAGATTTTTGCGTAAACATGCCTGAATTCCAGCTCAGCATACTCGCCGGCAAGGTAGTCTATAACTGACATGAAATCTGCATCTGCAAGTTTGTTATAGCAGTAGCTTCTTTTAACAGTGGTTTTTATGTTTTCAAGATAGTCTTTGCCCTCGATTGCAATTCCGTAAATTTGCTGGGCCAGCACGTCAAGGCAGTTTCTCGGGATTTCAATCCTGTCAATCTTTCGCTCAATTGCGTTTTTCAAAATCAGGGCATCCTCGACCAGATCATCCCTGTCCAGGACAACAAATCTGCCCTTGATGTTATCGTGCAGCCTGTGCCCGCTCCTGCCGATGCGCTGCAATGCCCGTGAAACAGATTTTGGCGAGCCAAGCAAAATTACCAGGTCGATGTAGCCGATGTCAATCCCAAGCTCAAGCGAAGTTGATGAGACTACAACCTTCAGCTCGCCCTTCTTTAGTTTTTCTTCCGTGGACAGCCGCAACTCTTTTGACAATGATGAGTGGTGTGCCTGTATATTTTCGGCGTAGTGCTCGCCATACTTTGTTTTCAGATTATGCACAACCCTTTCTGTAGCTGCGCGCGTGTTTGTAAATATCAGCGTCGTTTTGTGGCTCTGAATCATGTCGTGCAGCATGTTATAGGTATTTTTGTCCAGCTCTGCCTGCGTCACATCCATTATATTTTCGGCAGGCGATATAACCTTCAGGTCAAGTTTTTTCAGGAACTGGGCGTCTACTATAGAAATATCGCGCGGCAGGCCATCGTTCTCAAATCCTGCAAGGAACTGCGCCACCTCATCGAGCGGTGCGATCGTCGCCGACAGGCCAATGCGCGTGAAATTGCCAGCAAGGTTCTGCAGCCGTTCTAAACTTAGTGACAGATGGACGCCCCTTTTCCCAGATGCCAGCGCGTGAATCTCGTCAACAATGACCCATTTAACATCCCGCAGCTTTTCCCGGAAAACCGGCGCAACAAGAAGGATGGCAAGGCTCTCCGGCGTCGTGATTAATATGTGCGGCGGCTTATCACGCATCTTTGATTTTTCGTATTGCGTTGTATCTTCCGTCCTGACGAAAACGCGCACGCCAAGCTCGCTGCCGCGCTCAGCTTCTATTTCAGTTAGAGGCTCCAAAAGATTTTTTTTGATATCATTATTTAGGGCTTTTAGGGGTGACACATAAACACAGTAAACCTTATCCTCTAATTTGCCGGCTTCGGATAAATTAACAAGCTCTGAGATGATCGCAGCGAATGCAGAAAATGTTTTGCCGGAACCGGTCGGCGCCGAAATCAGGACATTTTTCTTTTTATGAATGTCTAGGACAGCAAACTTCTGCGGCGGCGAGAACGCTTTGAACTTTTTGCGAAACCACGAGCTAACCAGCGGGTTTAGCGTCTTGAAAATTTCATCGTCGCTGTACTCCGTTTTTTGGAATTCTACCATTACATATTAACTGCACAAATAGTTTAAAAGTCTTTATGGCTTGATAGTTATATGGCCGAGCAGATCAACTGCCAGCCAAACCTTTCGTGCCTTTTTAATCTGCGGCGCATATTTGAGTATTTGTTTCGGCAGGACGACAAAAGAAACCGTGTATTTCTTGTGTACTTTTCTCTTTTGCAGTTTGACTTCAATTTGATGCATATCAGATACATATCAGATGCACATCATTTAAAAACCTTACGGCACAAGCACCGCAGCCGCAACAACAGTCGTCCACAGGCCGTTTTTGTCGCCTAAGGCAGACTGAGTTGTGTTGAATGTTTTTACAATCTGCCCGCTGAGCTTGTACTGCTTCTCGCGCTCATCCCATTTTAAATTGTCATCAATGTTCAGCCCAAGCGAGCGGGCCAGCATCTGCGCCGCCAGGTCCTCGGCATAATCGCCGGCCTTTTCATCAGTCTCTCCGAATGCCTCGTGCTCCGATAGGTAGCCGTGCTGGCTCTTGTCAGCGGGTAAGGCGCATCCGACAGAAGCTGCGACCAATCTGTTTGGCTCATTCGTTGAAACGCGCGAGTCGACAACAAAAACTATCTCACCTGCTTTAAGATTTAATAAGCCATCTTCTTTTGTGACAATTTTGCAGCCCGGCGGGAAGATGCTTGAGACGTGAACAAGATTAAATGGGGAGATGCCTGCATCTCTCAACGCGAGCTCGAAGGAATCTAGCTTATCTTTATCCCTGCCAACGCCTTTTGTGAAAAAGATTTTTGTTGGAACCATACTACACAAAAACTTAAAAGCACCTATTTAAATATTTTTACATGGAAGTCACACCGCAGGAATTGAAAAAAGAACTGGACACCCAAAAAAGTATTTTATTGGTGGATGTCAGGCAACCAGAGGAATTCAACTTCGCGCACTTAGAAAATTCTATAAACATTCCTCTGCCGGAATTCCAAAACCGAATTTCCGAGTTGCCAAAAGATGCAGAAGTGGTAACAGTCTGCCATCACGGCAACAGAAGCATGCAGGCCGCAGTAATCATGAACTCGCTGGGCTACAAAGCCCGCAGCCTGAAGGGCGGGCAGGAAGAGTGGGCGAGGCAGGTTGACAAAGGAATGAAAAGATACGATAAAGAAACGTATTACGAGAACGGAAAGATAAAATGCGATGTGTGGGAAGTTAAGGACTAAGTCACAACGTTTGGGAACCCCGCACTTAAATACTGGGGGCTTGCGCTCGGGGGATACCAGAGAAAAATTGCCATGCAATTTTTCTTGGCCAAGAAAAAAGCAGTGCTTTTTTCTCTGGTCAGGACACAAGCAAACCTGCAAGAACCGCTACGCTTGTTATGTCTTTGCAAAATGGCGTGTAAAAGGGGGCAGCGCCCCCTTGCGGTTCGGTGCGCAAGCCAAACGTTGTGAGTAACAAGCATTACTTATTTGGCCTTTTCTACCAGCAATTTTAATTCTCTAATCAGCCTCTTGCATTTTTCAATTGAGGCTTTGGCTGTTTCAAAATCCATCCGCTTTCCGTAGTAAGTCAGGGAGTTTCTTTTGTATCTTAAATCGTCAAAAATTAAATACAAATCAAGCCGCTTTAATATGTCTCTTAAATAGTATCCGAGGCAAACATGGTTAATAATTTTATAGCCATCTAAGGCAACCAGAGCTTGCAGAAATTCCAAGACAGAGGTGTAGTAATCTTCTAAAACAAAATTGCAGTTTCTTTCATTAACATCGCTTACTAGTCCGATTCTCTCTTCCGCGGTTTCTACAAGGGAGCTTGCCCTGCTGCTATCCCGGGAAACTTTTGTTGCCGAATTGCTCTCGAGGCAATCAGCCCACGACGCCTCTTTCATGAAAAACCTCCAGAAAACCGTTTAGGACAAAGCCGTTTATAATATTATTCGCCAAGTGTATGTTTTGAATTTTGCTTATATTATTATACGCAAAAACCTGTATTTTGCGCTTTAGTGCTTTTTCAAATTTGTTTAAAGAAATATTTTTTCCTGAGAGCGTTTCTACGTACAAATCAATATCGCTGCCTTCGGTATCTTCGCCCTTGGCGTAAGAGCCAAAAACGATTGTAACTGGGTTATGGAACTCGCTTTTTACGTAGTTTACAAGCCCGCTTTTGTAAAGCTGCCTAATATTAAAAAGTTTTTTTTCCAGCAAGAATATCTCGCTGCTCCTGTCAGCGGAATAGAAAACAACATTGCCTATCTCTGTTGTTTTTAAGACCCCTTCCTTTTCCAGCGCCCGGCAATATCGTATTACAGAGGGGAGCGGGAGCTTCAGCTCCCGCTCAATCTGCCGCACCCGCATCTTTGCTGTCGGATTCAGGAAAAACCACTCTCGCAGGGTTTCCTTGATATTTTTTGTT
>JACOYC010000016.1 GCA_016182015.1 Nanobdellati archaeon
TCTATCAGCGGGCTGGCAAGCATATCCATAAGCTCTGCCTGCAGAGTGCGCGCGTTACATATCTGGCCAAGATTTGTTGTAAGCCTTGCGGGCAGCAAATAGCGTGCATTGTCAAGCGCCTCAGCCATTACGGCAGATTTCCATGCAGAATCTTCAACACCCTCCGGCTTTTTCCGCGTTTCAAGCAGATATGAACTTACCTTGCTCAAAATATACTTGTAAGCCGACATCACTAACTTTGTATTTTGATTTATTTTTTGAATCCACTCCGGGCCAGCTAGCTCAAATTCCTTGGGCAAAAATACTGCGGACTCATCAACGCCAAGATAACGGGTTGACTTTTCCTGAGCATCCGTCAGGGGATGATCTTCGATGATCTTAGACAGCACTATGCTAACTCGTTCACACGCAAATCCAAGCCCGTGCGCCATATCTTTTAATGAGTCGTGACCATATTTATCTGCCCAGATGCCGAACAGCAAGCGTGCCCGCGAACTTAGCAAATTGGTTAGCTGCCTAGTTTCGTCGCCCGCACGTTTTATTGTGCTGGCCCATTTCGCAAAGCAATCCAATACAAGTTGCGGCTGTGCTTCCCTAAATTTTCTCGTGCTTGTTATCTGCTGTTCTTTTGGCTGGCCTTCGTTGTATGCTGGGATTACATCCAAATCCAAAATAGTATCGAGAAACATATCGCGCAGCGTTTTTTTGTTTCTCGAATAAGACGCAACAAAAAGTGCAGCTACTTCAAAATCCGGGAAATTTCTCAGAAAGTAAACGTCCCTATCAGTATTGGTAAAAAAATGTTCAAGTATTGCACATTCGTCATTCGAGTAACTGCGGTCAGCGGTCATCCGGCGCAACATGGTATGCTGTTTAAAAATATTTATATATTACGTTAATATATATTAATCTAAGCTACTGCGTATCTTAAAATAAAGCCGAACTGCTATTCGGCTAATTCCGCGCTACGCTGCGGCGTATCTTAAAATCGCCCCGATCATTCCAAGCCCTTTCAATTGCTCGCCAACATCCCGCGATATTATATAAACATCGCCGCCGGCCAGCTCGACTTTGTCCATGAGCTCTTCAATTTTTTCTTCTGGCAAATCTTCGTGTAGCAGCAGAATGGCAATTGCATTCATGTCTGCGGCTTTTCTGACCGCATCTTCCCCGTAGGCAACCATGTTTTTTCTCGTGCCAAGATACATCAAAAAAGTATCAAGAATTCTTTTCTCTTTTGTTGCTTCTTCTTTTTCCAAGACATCTTCTGACTTTTCAACCAGCTCTTTTAGTCCGAAGTCGCCAGTATAACCAATTGCCTTGACAGCAAGTATTTTTTTCTTGATATCTGTCCAAATGAAATCACCGTCAACCAAATCTTCTTTTGTTGGCCCTGGCCCGCCAACCAGCAGGCCATCAACTTTAACTTTTGAAAATGTTTCATTAACAGCGTTGCCAACTTTTTTGTAAAAGTCTTTTGCCATGCCTTCAATAACGCGTGCCATGCGGGCAGCAGACTGACCGCCGACCTTGAACTTTCCCGGGACCATGGAGTTGTAGTGCACAACCGGCTCGATGTGCTTGCCTTTTAGAAGTGCGATGTCTGCTTCCCGCCGGTCCATGACGATAAGTCCGTAAACAGATTTTATTTCAAGCTGCTCTTCCAGCGGGCCCAAAAAAAACTGCTGGTCGCATTGGTAAAGTTTTACTCTGATTGGCTCTGGCGGCTCTATGCTCCACACTTGAAAATCCTGCTGGCCCTCGCGCTCTGAGACATTTCCGCAAAATAGTGCAAGCCCGTTCTCCGGCGTTCTTTTGTAGAGGCGGAGGTGCTGGACCATTTTTTCCAGCGCGCCAGTCACATTCTTTCGCGTCTGTGCTGATTTTATGTTTCTCGCTGTGCCGGCTTCGGTGGACAGCTGATTGATTATTAGCTGTGAATCATAGCCCTGCGGTATGTAAACAGAAATAAGTTCTGTGTGGCGCGCCTTCCTTTTTCCCAAATCGCGAACAAGCTTTCTAAGTTTGAACTTTAACTTTTGTTTTTGTCTCTCCGCTTCATCCATGTTTAACTTTTTTTGATGTTGTTTAAAAGTCTTTAGCAGAGAAAACAAAAGCTTAAATTCATGTTGCTGGCAGATTTTTTATGACAAATATATTGCTGGTTGGCACAGTTGGCGTTGGCAAGTCAAAAATAATCGAAGAAACGCAAAATATTTGCCAAGGCTTGGACCAAAAAGTACACAATGTATCTATTGGTGATGTTGTAAAACAAAGTGCAGGCAATGCTGGCATAGATCAAGACAATCTCATGCTTGCATCGCTAAACGTTCAGCGCACATTAATTAGCGGCGGCATTACGGAAAAAGCTGCAATAGAAGCATTAAAAGCAAAAGACGATCAACATTTAATAATTGATACACCGCTTACGCTCTATACGCGCCACGGAGTTTTAATACAAACAATAGACGACCTAGATGCATTTGCGGCCATTGGCAGAGAAATAGACCGTGTGGTTGTCCTGATAGATGACCCGCGCGTGACTGCAGACAACCTTATGGCCAGCCATTACACAGCACAAATCAATGAAGTGCTGACATGGACCACTGCGGAAATTATGCGCGCATACGATTTCGCAAAACGCTACACGCCGGGCAAACCGCCAATCGTAATACCGCGACCCAGTTCGAGAACAGCTATAGTTAAAATTCTCATAGACCCGGACCCGATGATTTTATACCCAATTCGGCCAATCAGCGCAGTTGTGAAATTAGAGCAATCCAAAAGCGCAGATGATACTGGACTAGCGCAGCTAGCAAGGCAGGAAATAAACGAGTTTGATATTTTTGTGCAACAATGCGCCATAACAACAACACCAATAGAAATAATGGGCTACGCGCCTTCAGATGCAGAAAAAGAGCATACGTTTGTTAGGGACTGCATTTTTGTGCGACAAGCAAAAATTTTAGCCGGAATTTACCCAAAACGCCTTGGTTCTGTCGGCGGCGATTTTGAATACTCTATCGGGCTGCTGTTTGCAAAAGTTGCCAGCATGATAAACGAGCGTCCAAACCTGCATCCGTTTGGCCACGGCAGAATACCATTCATGTTTGACACACTTGACGCGTTTAAATCTGCAATCCTCGGCGGAAAAAGTGAGTATACGCCGTTAAAAAGGCTAGCCAACAGCGACTGTACTGGTTTCAGATACGAACACATAGAAAAAGTTGCTAGGCAGGTTGCATGACTTTTAGATTGCCTTGCTTAATTTCTAGATTTTTTACGCGCATTGTTGCCGCAATTTCAGTTTTTATTTTTTCGATTTTATTTGAGTTCGGGTGATATAATACTAATTTTTCAACTTCTGCGCCGAGGCTCAGCCTGCTGTCCGCCTTCCATTTTCGGATTTCTGAAATTGCTTCCATCGCCAACGCACCGAGCTCCAGCGCCCGTTTATCTACTATGGCTGATAAAGGCAGCTGCGATAAGTGTATAGACTTCTCGCCCTCCACCTTAGAAAATAACTCAGAATAAATTTCTTCAGTAATATGCGGTATGAATGGCGCAAATAATTTCAGGATTGCAAGCAGGCAAGCAGTCAAAGTTGCCCTGGCCTCTGCCTTAGCTTTTTCATCAGAACCATATATTCTGGGCTTTATCATCTCCAGATAAAAGTCACATAGCTCGTGCCAGAAGAACTGCTCGAGCTCTCTTCGCGCAGGAACAGCATCATAATTATCAAAATTTTTCTCATATATTTTAATTATTTCAGATAATCTTGATAAAATCCATTTGTCGATTATGTTTGTACTCTTGCCAGCCTTAGATAAGTGTGGTTCTGCGAATCTGGCGACGTTCCAAAGTTTTATCAGGAGTTTCTGCCCGTGCACTATCTCTTTTTCCTGGAAGGGCGCGTCCTCGCCAATATTAACTGTTGACGCAAAGTATCTGAACGCGTCAGAGCCGTATTTTTCAACGTGCTCCATCGGGTCGATGACATTTCCTTTAGATTTGTGCATCGCCTTGCCTTTTGGATCAAGTACCATGCCGTTGACCATAATATTTTTCCAGGGGAGTTTTTTGAAGTGGTAGAGTGATTTTAGCAATGTATAAAACGCCCACGTGCGAATTATTTCGTAGCCCTGCGGCCGCAGGTCGAAAGGCACGCTGTCCTTAGAAAACCCGCAGCTAATCTGCGGCGTTAGCGAGGATGTCATCCACGTATCAAACACATCTGCATCCGGCCGCCATTCTGCTGATCCGCATTTGCATTTGCTGGATTTGCTCTTCATATTTAGCGGCGATTTTGCATTTGGGTCAACCGGCAGCTCAGACACATCTGCAACTACTTCAGAATCACAGGCCTTGCAATACCAAACAGGAATCGGCACGCCGTAATGCCTTTGGCGCGATATTACCCAATCAGTGTTAAGATTTTTTACCCAATCTTCGAAACGTTTGGAGTGATATTGCGGCACCCAATTTAGTTTTTGTCCAGCCTCCAAAAGCTCTTTTTTTGCCGTAACTGCTTTCACCGCCCATTGTTTTGTTATTATTATTTCGACCGGCTTATGGCACCGCCAGCATACGCCGACATTTTGTTTTAGTGCTTCTTGTTTGGCGAGGTGTTCTGTTTCTTTTAACTTTTCTGTTATTTTTTCGCGCGCTTCTTTGATCGTCATGCCAGCAAACTCATGCGCATCGTGACCAAGCCTGCCATTCTTTTCTAGCACAATGCGTAGGGCCAGCCCGTGCGTGCGCCACCATTCAACATCTGTCTTGTCGCCGAATGTGCATATCATCACAGCGCCAGTCCCAAAGTTTGGGTCAACTTTTTTATCCGCGATTATCGGCACGACGTGATGAAATAATGGCACAACTGCATTTTTTCCAACAAATTTTTTATACCCTGCATCATCTGGGTGGACAAAAATCCCAACGCACGCTGGAAGAAGCTCTGGCCTTGTTGTTGCGATTTGTATTACTCCGCTGTTTTCAAGCCCGAAGTCTATAAAATTCAGTTTTGTCTCGCGCTCTTCATCTTCAATGTCGGCTTGGCTCAACGCGGTCTGGCACTCAACGCACCACAGGCCCGGCCCTTCTGTGCGGTAGGCCAGCTTTTTTTTGTACAAATCAAGGAACGATAACTGTGCGGTTTTTATTGCCTTGTCAGAAATTGTTGAGTAGAACAAATCCCAGTCGTAACTGTGCCCGAGTTTTACGAAACTTTCCTTTGCGGTTTTTTCCAGAATCTCCGTTTCCTGCCGGCATAGCTCTATAAATTTCTGCCGCGGGATGTCCGTACTTCTTATATTATATTTTTTTTCAACGTAGCGCTCGGTTGGATGTCCGTTATCATCAAACCCAATCGGAAAAAAGACATTTAACCCTTTCATTCTTTTGTAGCGCGCAATAAATTCAAAGCCAGTGTAAGAAACCCCGTGTCCCATGTGCGGGTTTCCTGAAATGTATGGCGGCGGCGTGTCAATCGAGAAAACTTTCTTCTTGGATTTGGGGTTAAACTTGTAAATCCTATTATCTAACCAAAACTTCTGCCACTTGGCTTCGATGGATTTGAAATCTGGTTTTGGGGTGAGAGCCATGTTTTTTAAAAAAATCCCGAATTTAAAAGGCTAGCGATTAACTCTCAAGCTTCGTCTGGCTGGCCAAGCTTCTCAAATCTATGCGCATGCCGTCCTGCGCTGCCAGTGTGCGGATGCCTGTTTTCTTTTGTATGTTTCTGGCCTCGTAGATTGGGTTTGCCCGCAGCATCTTCGCGCCGAAGTGAGTGAGGATTGCCAGCTCCGGCTTAACTTCTGAAATTAATTTTGCTGCGTCTTCTGAATTAAAGTGCGTCTTCCACGCTTCGTTGCCTGGCTTCAGGACGTCGAGTATCAGGATGCTACAGCCTTTGTAGGCTTCTGCCAGCTCGGGAAAATAAGCGGTGTCAGAAGTATAACCAAGTGTAAACTTCGGTGTCTCAAGCCGCAGGCCATTGCAGTATTCTATGTCATGCCTGGCCGGCGTTGCTACAAAATTTAATTTGTCTATTTTTATTTTGTCTCCGGGCTTGACTGCAAATGAATCTTTCAGATATGCCTTAAACGCTGAATTGAGCCATGGCTGGTCTTTGTCAGAACCGTTTATGAGTGTGGGCGTGCTTATCGCGGTGCCGCGCTGTTTTATGCCGCCGAGCGTCATTGCATCAACAACAGCATTTACGTCGTTGCAATGGTCTATGTGCTGGTGCGTGACGTAAATAATATCCGTCCTTGCTGCGCTGACGCCGAATTGCTTTGCCCGCACAACCGCGCCTACGCCGGGATCAACCCAAATCTGGTAGCCTTCGGTTTGTACGATAAATCCGCCGGTGCCAGCGTACTGATTTGCAACTACGATGCGACCTCCGCCGGTGCCTAAGAATATTAATCGGTCCATGAAAGTTTTCAGTCCTCCGTCTCCAGAGCGCGTAGCGCGAGGCACAACGAACCGCAGTTCGTTTGTGTCCGTCCCCCTATCTCCGAAAGTTTTAAATTCGCTGGTTTTTATGGTTTGCTATCTAAGACCCAAGGGGGCGCTGCCCCCCTTCGTTCTTAGTCACTTCCAATCCCCCGGTCGCATCTGAAGATGCGACTAATAGAATTTACGCTGACAGAAAGTTTTAAATTCGCTGGTTTTTATGGTTTGCTATGGGTATTTTCGGAACGAAGGACGATGGGCTGGCCCCGTTGGCTGCTGAGCTCGAGCAGCGGGTGCAAGAACTTAATGCTCCTGGCAGGCCAATTTTATCACTGCCCATCCTGCTGCAGATGAACGCGAATGCAGATAAAATTGCAGGCAGGTTTGGCGAAGGTTTTATTTACCAGATCGGCAGGGCTGTTGACAGCGCAAGAACTTACGAGCAGGCCAGGGCAGCTTATGATGGCCAGCCAGGCTACGGCGAATATTTTGAGTGGCAAAAGTCGCAGACTGCAGATGAGCTGAAAAAACTGCTCGGTCTTTTAAGGCAGCATGGTAGGACACAAATTCTAAAAAAATTTTAAGTGGACTGGGTGGGAATTTCACCAAGACCCAAGGGGCTCTGCCCCTTAGTTAACGCGGAACAAGTTCCGCGAATGTTGCCTAATCGCAACATCTTAGTCACTCCCAAACCCCGATGCCATCTTCGATGGCATAAAACGAAGTTTACGCAACACCTCGGTTTGAACCCACGGCCTTCACGTTGCGAACGTGACGTTCTACCGCTGAACTACCAGCCCGTTCATGAACGTTAGACTGAGTTTTTAAGTTTTAACATTCATAATACGCGAGTAGTAAACAATCGTTTTAAATCGGCCGGCCATGTTATATTTATGGTTGCAAAAAGAAAACCAAAAGCAAAGACCGGGCTTCTGGGCTATGAGCTGCATGTTATCGGACATTGGATTTTTTTGTTTGGAATCTTATTGGCAATAGCCCTTGGAACAACTATGCCCGACAAAAAATTTGTCGCGTCTGTCCTTGCACTGTTTGGCATAGCGATCGGCCTGCTAAATATAAAAACAAATGAAACCCATAATTTTCTGCTTGCCGGCATCGCGCTTATAATTTCATCGCAGAGTTTCAAGTTCATACCGATAGCTGGCCCAACACTGGTAAGTGTCCTGCAGTATTTTATTGTTCTCGTCGCTCCGGCCGTTGTGATTGTAAGCCTGCTTGCCATCTACAAAGTGGCGCGGGGACGGTAATAGAAACTTTTTAAACTATAGTTATTTGTCTTAGATTGTGGGCCCGTAGCTTAGCCTGGTAGAGCGCTGCTCTGATACGGCAGCCTTTTCTCCAGAGCCGAATGAAATTCGGCTTGGCCAAGAAAAATGCTTTGGCATTTTTCTCTGGTTTCAAAAAGAAAAGGCTCCCGGGCATCGCTAAATGAAATTTAGCGGGGCAGCAAAATCTGAAAAGATTTTGTTGCATCCAAAAGAAAACGGCGGGATTTTTAATCCCGCAAAACTTTGTTTGCTCAAAGTCAGTAAGGCAGAGGTCGACTGTTCGAATCGACAGCCCTTCTTTCCGGAAAGAAGGTCTAACGCTTACGACCGAACAATGTTCGGCCGTACAACAAAATCCACGAGGATTTTGTTTGTATCCCAAGAAAGACGGGATCGCATTCGGCTTTGCCGAATGCAATAAATACAGTCGAAGAAAGTCAGTCCGGGCCCACTAATTAAATTTTTAAACCACAAACCTATTATTCTGAAATGGCCAAAGCGTTTTCACTTAAACTTAGGGCCCGGGCAGCGCCACACCGGAATGGTCGGCATGAGCTGGCCTGGCTGCACGGCAGTGTGTCTATCCTGCTTCTCGAGGATTTCGTCGGCGCCGCATTTGGCGCGGTATTCTTTACAGTTACGTCAGAGATATGGGAGATTGCAAAACATCTCGGCTCGGTCAATATTTTTATTATATTTTTGATATCAATTATCATGGGATTTTCGCTTGTCTACCTGTCGAGAAGGCGCAAGGCGGTTTCAATAAAACTCGAACACGCGGCAAGCCTGCGGGCAATTGAGATTTATATAATATCCTTTCTGACATCACTTATGTTTGTGCTTGTCTTCAATACTGCACAAGCAACAGATTTAATTTTAAAACAAACATTTGTAATAACATTGCCTGCTGTCGTATCTGCGGCTACTGCGGATTTGCTATTCTTTTAGTTTTCCAAGCAAACAATTTTTAAATACCATAATAATAGCAGCTACATGGCTAACTTAGCAAAACTGGCAGACTCACTGCAGGACAACGATATCTATTTTCTCAAAGCCCTGAAGAAGCGCAGGCTGGCCAGTAATTTGGAGCTGCAGGCCGACACAAAGCTGGACCAGTCCGCAGTGGCAAGGTCTGCCCTCTGGCTGGAGAACAAAGGCTTAATCGAAGTGAAAGAAACAAAAATAAATGTTGCAATTCTTACAAAACTAGGAAAGAGATACCTGGATGAAAAGCTTCCCGAAAGGACGCTAATCGAAGCGCTTGCCGTCGGAGTGACAGCGGATAAATTAATCGCAAAATTTATGGATGCGCGCGAATTCAACGCAGCTATCGGATATTTGCGGCAAAAAAACGCCATAATAATATCAAAAGACAAAACTGAATTAAATGAGGTTGGCCTCAGCTATAAAAACAAAAAAACTATCGAAGAAAATTTTATCGAAAAATTTCATTCTACAGATGATTTTGCTATTGGCGAACTGCCTCCTGAAGACAGGGAAGCACTTGGGAGGCTGAAGAAGCGCGGGCTGGCAACCGAAGAAGTCAGGACTGCCCGTGTTTTTACAATTACAGATTTGGGCGCAAGGGTTGGAGATGCCATCACGCCTGGCGAGAAGATCGGCCAGCTAACACCTGAAATCATAAAATCTTGCGAGTGGGAAACAAAGAAATTCCGGCGTTTTGACGTAGAAGTTCGTGTTCCGGAATTGCTAATAGGAAAAAAACAGGCCTATGTAAAATTTTTGGGGGAGGTGAGGGATGAGCTTGTTGCCTTAGGTTTTGAAGAAATAACTGGGCCGTTGGTTGAATTAAGCTTCTTCAACAACGATGCGCTCTACATGCCGCAGGATCACCCTGCGCGCGGGATTCACGACATCTATTCAGTTAAAGAACCAAAATATGGAAGTCTTGAAAACTACAAACATTTTTTGAAAGAAGTGAAAGCTGCGCACGAAACCGGCGGCAAGGCAGGAAGCACAGGCTGGCAATATCAGTTTAACGAAAAGGAAGCAGCACGGTTGATCTTGCGCACGCAGGGGACAGCACTTTCAGCAAGGACTATGATATCAAAAAATTTGAAGGTTCCGGGCGCATATTTCGCGGTAGCGCGGGTTTTCCGCCCGGAAAAACTTGATGCAACGCATCTCGTGGAATTTAATCAGACAGAAGGAATTGTTTTGGATGAGAATGCAAATATGAAAAAATTATTGGGCCTGCTGAAAGACTTTGCTATTAAATTTACGGGCGCAGAGAAAATAAAATTCGTTCCGGCATATTTTCCATTTACTGAACCGAGCGTTGAGTTGTACGCAAAACACCCACAGCTTGGCTGGGTTGAGCTTGGCGGTGCAGGTATTTTCAGAAGTGAAGTTGTTGCTCCGTTGTTAGGCAGGGATGTTTCTGTAATTGCGTGGGGTATTGGCATAGACAGGATTGGCATGTTTAGGCTCGGATTATCCGATGTTCGCGATTTGTTCAGCCGCAATCTTAACACGTTAAGAAATGCAAAGGTGGTATGATGCCAGTCATTACTTTTTCAAAAAAAGATTTTGAGTCATTGGTAGGTAGGAAATTGTCAATAAATGATTTGAAGGATTTGCTTGATTATGCAAAAGCAGAGCTTGAAGTGCAGGAAGGCGACAATATAAGCGTGAAATATAATGATACAAACCAGCCATACTTGTGGTGTCCTGAAGGATTGGCAATTCTTTTCAAAGGGCTGTTGGGTAAGGAGACAGGAATTCCAAAACTTGCGCTTTCTTCATCAGGCGGGCAGATTGTTGTTGACAGGTCAGTCAAAAAAGTTCGTCCATTTATTGCAGGATTTGTTGCAAAGGGACCTCCATTATCTGACTACCTGATTAAGCTTCTGATACAATTGCAGGAAAAGCTTGCAGATAGTTTTGGCAGGCACAGGGATAATATTGCAATTGGAGTTTATCCTGCAGATAAAATAAATTTTTCAGTTGCTTACAAGACAGTGAAGCCTGATAGTTTGAAATT
>JACOYC010000010.1 GCA_016182015.1 Nanobdellati archaeon
AGTGAAACAGATATAGCCGTACCCTTAAATGTTATGGATAAGGCCAGACAATTAATTTATCTAAGAAACATGGCTGGTGTTAGTAAGGGCTTACTTACAGGTGCCGGACAAATAATATTTGCTGAAGGATTTTTCGGTGTAACTACAGATTGGTTTGATGAACGCGCTAAAGCTGGAGATTACAATCTGTTAGCTCAAAGATTAGAACAGTGTGCTGGCCGGTTCCCTGGCGTTACAAATACATTAAAAGATTTGTATGCAACTTTTCCAGTTCTTAATCCCGAACAACCAGCACGCCAGCCCGCACCCAAGTCTTAGACCGCCTTGCTTCTTTTCTTTTCAAAATATTCTCAATCGCAGTCGATGTTGCTGCTTTGGATTGCGGATAATTTGCGCCTAAAATTCTTAGCAGCGCAGAAAGATTTTCCATTATGCGCATCTCTTCGGGCTTTGTCGCGAAGGATGCAATTATTAGCGGGACTTTCCTGTGGGTGAGCTGAACATTCTGCATCTCCCGCCCCAATAATTTTGCGCGCTTGGTTCCAATCTCATTTAGTATGTTTGCGAATGAAATGGCATAGCTCTGCTTATTCTGTTTCATCAAGTTAGCAAGTATCGCGTTAATTCCGGAGCGCCTGTAATCAAGCGCATCTTTCCCGAACGAAGTCGCAACGCCAAACACAACGTCAACCATCGGGTTTTCACACAGCGCGCGGATTATTTTTTCGTCCTGTGAGGTTGCAGCGATTAAATCTGCTTCTAAATAGAGTTTTTCATTTATTTTTTTAGCATCTGAAATATTTTTTGGCTTAAATAAAATTCCTACATTCGCGCCGAACTTTTTTTTCTTCTCATTTAATTCATTTGAATTTTTGGTTTGGTATAAAAACATAACATTTGTAATACTTAATGCGATTGCTTTTTCTAGAAGTTCTTTCTCGTTTCCGCTCGGTATTACTATGCCAAACATAGTATAATTGTTTAATAGAGATTTATAAATTGTTTTCCAGAATGTACCTTGCGGTAATTGCCCTGTGATACGAGGCTAGGTAACTTCTTGCTTCTGCCCCGACAAAAAATTCCCTTAGTTTGCTGACCGGAACGCCAAACGCGCGAGTGTTTTTCTTTGGCGGCTGGCCAAGGTCAAGTATCGGCCCGAACTCTGAAAACTTTTGTATTGGCACCGGCATATTCATATTTATGTAGCCGCCGGCCTTGCCTGCCAGCGCAGCAAAATCTTTCACGACCTCGCCAGCTTGGGTTTTTGTTTCCACAATATATTCTAAGGCAGTATCGCCCCACCACGTACTGCCGGTAAAACCGCGCGCACTTAATTTAATGTTGCTAGAAGGCAAGCCGGTATATGCTGCCAGATACTTTCTCAGCGTTCCCTCGAATGGCTTCTCATGGGCCAGCTCTGCCTCGCGCATGCCTGCGCTCACGCCGCTTTGCAGAATACCTGCAATGTACTCTGCCTGCTTTCCCCGAATAACATAAACTGCATATTGCTCGCCATCAAATTCTGCTATCGGCAGGGCCAGCACACCGGTTGCCATTTCTGCCATTTTCGGCGCTGGTTTGCCCGCAAGACTAAGCTCTCTGATAGCAACTGCAAGTGCATAGTGGTCGAGAAAAAACGGAACGCTCAGCTTAACGCGAGGAAGTGCGGTTGGATACTGTTTTTCACTCTTGCCTAAATAAACATAAACAATGTTTTCCTGAAACGGCATTCGCTTAACTACTGTTTGCAGCTGCTCTTGCAGGCCCGACTCTAATTCTGCCAGCCACGGAACACGCGCAGCTAATTTTGGGCCAAGCTCAACATCAAAAACCTCCGGAAGAAAAATATTATACTGATGCCGCAGATCGTGGGCATGGCCTGAAAGCTCGTCCACCCTTGCCAGCAAGCTGGTGTTAGATATTAAATTTTTCAGCATAAAATGCATAATAATAGAAAGCTTAAAAAAACTATCTGACTAGGCCGCGTGACTTTTTCGCTGCGCCAGTTAATCCCCTGGCAACACGACCGCGATTTGCCGGGCTTGCAATAAATTTATAGTCTGGATATTTTGCCGCGAGCTCGCGGTCAATTAAAATTACTTCAAACCACTTATGCCTACCATCTGAAGCAACCCAATAGCTGTTCAGGACTTCACAGTTGGGATATTTTCGCGATGCGTGTTCTTCGGAAATCCACTGGTCGGACTTGTAAACTGTTATAAAACGCCCATACTTTGAAGGTTTTCTTCCGTGGCCTGGCTTTGGGCGCTTCCTCCCGCCCCTTGTAACGCGTGAGCGGACTACAAAAATCCCCTGTTTTGCTTTGTAGCCTACGTTGCGAGCGCGGTCAGGCCTTGTCGGGTGTTCCAGCTTAACCAGCGTTGGCTCTGCCCTTAATTTGATTAGAAAATTCTTCCAAGCCTGCGTGCCAAGGTTCTGCTTTGGCTTTTTCCACAATTGTTTTACGTATTTTAGATATCCCATTTTTGCATCATCACCAATATCCCTCCTGAAAAAATGGACCAGCCAAAACGCGCAGCGTTTTAGGCGCTGCCCATTTTACCATCCTTCTCCACAAGGGAACATTGGATTGTAAAGCCTACGTTAGTTCATTTAAAAGGTTTTTGTTTTAGATATATTAAATAATATGTATGCTCTGGCGCAGAAACCCTTTTATTGTTTTCGGTTCTAAAAAATAATACCACCAAGCGAAGCGCGCGTGGCATCACGCAAGAAAAATCTTCGGATTTTTCTGCGCCAAGAAAATGCATCGCATTTTCTTGGGAAGCGCCAGCAGATTCCAGAGAACCCGAGAAAAAGCAAAGCTTTTTCTGGGCCCAGCGAAACTCCGTTTCGCTTGGGAATCGCCGAGCGATTTTCTTGGCCAAGAAAATTCAAGAAAATTCCTTTGGAATTTTCTCTGGTTGCGGCTGGGACGGTGATACAAATGGTTAAAAAGGCTGGAACAAAGGCAACTGCAAAAACTGAAAAAGGTGAAACTATGAGCGAATCCCAAACAATACAATCTGTGGCGCAACCTGCTGCCCCAACTGTACCTTCTGAAGGCGGGGGCGCTGGCGCAGCTGTAAGAAAAGCGCTTAAGATTATTCTTGGCGTTGTTGTTGTCCTGCTTGGCCTTGGGCTGCTTTGGTGGTGGTTCGGCGAGTTTGCTCTTGTTTTCAAGGGCATGATTGGAATTGTTGTCGGGCTGGTCGGTCTTGTGATAATTGCAATTGGCTGGACTGATTAGTATTTATTAAATATTTTTATATTAAGTATTTTTATTCTGTTCTTTTTTGCGCCCAGCTGGCTCAGTGAAAAGCCAGTTGAATATTTTCCGCCTGAAGCCCTGCCAGTTTCTTTTGGTTTCTTTTTGCGCCTGCGGGGCTTGCCTGCCAAAACTGACAGGATTCAATTTTGGCCAGCGGAATAATCTCCGCTTGGGTTTTGCGGCTTCTACTTCCTTTGCGTACTTCTGGTAGTATGCCTTCTTCTGATCCTCAATTCTACGGGTTAAGCTACTACTTAATTTAGATTTGTATCTGCGCGCGAAGCTTGCGGCGAAAAGAATTGCCAGCGCAGCTATGACAAACGCGTAGGCTGGCAAGCCTAATTTTTTTACCATTAACGCTGATTTTATCTTTGGCCCGATATTTTTTATGGCGCCAAAGTCCGGCATTTTTAATCCTGCGAAACCTGTCAGCGGGCTGGCAGAAGCGGCTGTCACGTTTGCAGTTTCATTAACTATAGCAGACTCTGCAGCGATTTCCGCCCCTGATTTTTTCTTACCTGCAACTGCGAAGTACGATAGGCCGGGCGAGCTTGCCTCAAATGTTGCATATTCCTGCGTTTGCGATATTAAATCAGTTGGCAATTCCTGCCATGAAGTTGTGTGGCGGTAAAGCCTTATCGAATTTTTGTTTATCAGGTTCAATTTTATCCACGACTGCGGGACTTTGAATTTTATTTTCGCATTCGATATTTTTGATGACTCTAAATTTTCAGCGCTCAGCGCAGAAAAAGCATATGTAACGCCGGGCGGATTGGGACTTTCAGGGTTGGCATCAAGCTTTTCTATTATTAGCTTGACATTTTCCGCGGAACCGCCCGCCGTAACAGAAAATTCTGTTACTGCGAAACCTGCTTTTGAAGTTGTTACTGCTATTGTATCACCTGCGGCTACCTTTAGAAAAAAGCTTTTGGCTGTGTTGTCATTTAGGCCGCCGCCGCCCGAAGATTCGCTTGCTGACGAACCTGAAGATGTGCCAGAGCTGCTGCTTGAGCTGCTGCTGGAACTGCTGCCGCCATTGCTTATTTTAAAATCGCTTGCTGACGAAGCCGCGCCTACAAGCTCGCCATCTGTTGCGTTTACTCTTAAGCGATATGTATCGCCATTATTAACGCCTTTTGTATTCCAGTCATACCGCCCGTCGTTTGCCTCGCCGGAGGCCAGCTGCGCCCATGTACTTCCGGAATTATTTGAGTAGTAGATTGTTATTGTAAGCGTATCATCTTCCGGGTCTGTTGCATTCCAGGTTATTGATTTATCGCCGCTCCATGTTTCGCCGCCAACCGGAGCAGTTAAGTTGACTGTGGGATTTTCGTTTTTGTTATTTATTATAAATGCTGTATCTGATGTGTCGTTAATAACGCCTGTTCCATCTGTTGCGTTTACAAATATATTATAATTTCTCCCGTCGGCAATTGCCGAAGTATTAAATGTAATATTATACACGCTGCCAACCGCGGCTGTCGAATTGCCTATGAGTGTGTAGTTCGTGCCGTTAGTATACCAGAAGTATACTATCAGTATATCGCCCTGGCCGTCTATATCTGTTACCGATGCGTTTATTACTATAGAATTTGACAGCTTAGTTGATGTGTTCGGATATATGACTGTGGCTAATGGCGCCGAATTTTGTATCGTTGTGTTGCTCGAGTTTACATTTGCGCCAAAGTCCAGCCCGTCGTTCGGCAGCACAGAACACATCCAAACCTGGTTTTTAACTGCATAAGATGCATTTATCAATGTGAGATTTTCAAAAGTGCTGTTGCGTGTTCCGTTCATGTACCAGCTTATCATTGTATTATTATTTATGTCACCATCTGTATCAGAAAATGTATAGTTGCAGTTCATGGTTGTGTTTGCCACCGGGCTTGCCGGCTGGATTGTTACATTTGAGGCTGACGGCTGCGTGTTGCTGAGATTGAATACAAATGCTGTTGAATTAAAATTGTCAAATATATCTGACGCGTAAATAGTTACGTTGGCCTGCCCGGCAGGCCAGCCAGTGGTATTAATCTGGTAAAGATTATTGCTGCTGTTCTGCGATAGAGATGTATTTGTTCGGTTGTTTAAGGAATAAGTTGCTGTAAAAATTGCCGTGTCATCTGCAATTGTAACATTAATTGGCGCGCCGCGCGTTATGCCTGAGTTGTTGCCGGGCGCTACTGTCATGTTCGGGTATTTTGAATCAAATGTGGCAAGCACGCTTAAGATGTTTATTCTGGAAAAGTTCAGGCCTGAAGATGCGTCGCTTATATTTACTCCGTTGTCTTTGAACAATTTTTCTGCTGCGGTTGAATTTGTTGATGCGCCAAATTTTGATTTATAGAACTGATAGAATAATGCAAATGCTGCAGCCGCATGCGGCGCGGACATTGATGTGCCTGACTCGACAGAGTAGTTGCCCGCCCATGCCGTTGAGTTGATGGCCACTCCAGGGGCAAGCAGGTCAGTTATGTTATTTCTGTTGTACGTGGCGGAATCACCTTTTGTCACTGCGCCTACCGCTGTCGTGTTTGTTATGCAGGCCGGCGATGCGATTGCAGTCGTGTTTCCGTCATTGCCTGTCGCGGCCAGCACTGTTATATTAACAGCAGTCGCGTTGTTTATCGCTTCTGCAAAAGTCGCGAAATCCGAATCGCAGAAATTTGTGTAAAGATTGTCTGTCCCGAAACTCATCGTTATAACTGATATATTATATGCCGAGGCGTTGCCGATGCACCACTTGACACCTGCAATCGCGTTTGCAGTCGAGCCTGTGCCTGCCGAATTCAAAACTTTAACAGCGGCTATGTTTGACCCGGGAGCGATTCCTGTAGCGCTACCGGACGCCGCAACTATGCCTGCCACGTGCGTGCCGTGCCCGTTGTCATCGTACGGATCTGCATCATCGTTCACAAAATCAAAGCCGATAATAATTTTGCAGCCAGAGCCAAGGCAGCCGCCCAAATCTGCGTGTGTATAATTAACGCCGGAATCTAGCACGCAGACTGTCTGGCCTGCCCCCGTCAGGTTCAGGCCGTTAAGCTGCGCTGCGTGAACGCGGGTCGCGTTCATCTGTTTTTTAGTGTCATTAAGCATTGCCTTTATCTTATAATTATACTCTATGCGCTCTATTAAATCAGAATTTTCCAGCGAGGCAAGCTCCGCCGCAGAAATCTCTGCCGCAAATGAGCGTTCTATTATTGTGTTCGTCTTCAGATTTAAAGATTTTACATTATCTTCAAAACTCAGTGATTCTGACTCTGCAGCCAAATCAGCTTTTTTTAATGTTATTATTACTGGGAGTTTTTCCTCTGCTTTTTCCGCGGTCGCGGATTGTATTTCTGCAATGCCACGTATAGTGTTATGGGTATTTTTAATTTTACTTATCTGTTCCGGCAGGGCGTTTTCTGCATGCGCAACGCTAATTAAAAACATTGCTAAAACTATGCACGATAAAAAGCAGATAACCAACGCTCTACTCATTTATTATCGCCTCGCATTTGTTTTTTATGCACTTTATTTTTCCCTGATTGCAGTCCAGTGTATTTGGCTGGCACACCGCAGTGCAAAAAGTATCACTGCAGTCTGGCCGGAAAGCCTTGTTAACTGCTGATACTGGATGACAGCATTCTTTCTGGACGCAGTCTGAGTCAGAAGCGCAGAAAACTTTCCCGTCTGCCTGCGCCGGTTGATTAAACAAATAGGCAAAACCCAGCGCTAAAGCTACTATTATTACCGCTAAAGTGGCCAGCTTACGCATAGTTATTTTAGAAAAAGTGGGTATTTAAATTTTAATGTTGTGCAGCAGCAAGTTTTAAATAACTTATGTTCGCTTTGGCTTTGTTGGAGATGGAATTTATCAAACGCATATTGATGGGTGTAAAGACAAGGATACAGCGGGCCACTACCTGGCTCTCACTGTTTAATTCTGCCATGATATTTTTTCTGTTTCTGTCGCGGCTTAACGATGCTGGCTATAACATCCGCGTAGGCCAGTGGTTTCTTCCGCTTTTGGTTATTGGCGCGCTTGGCCTTGCGCTTATCGGCTGGATCGAAGACCGAATGGGGTTCTGGCGGCTGGAGCTTAAGATGATAGGGGAGCGCAGTCCTTACTTTAAGGATATTATGCACAAGCTTTCAAGAATTGAGAAGAAGCTTGGAATAGAAAGTGAAAACAACATGTCGGTCGTTGGTCATAAGTCGTTAGTTGTTGCGCCAGACGACAAACAACAATCAACCCCCGGACAGCAAACAGACATAAAATGACATCCTACAAACATATTCTTGGCACTGTAAACACTGCGCGAAACCCTGAATTTGAAAACAAAAAGAACAGCCAGCAGGCCTGCGCGGAGATTCTGAACTACGGGCAGGCAAGCTCTGTCCTGGATTACGGGGCAGGCCCGATGGACATTAAAAAGAAGGGCTGGCTTAATGACAGTATAATATACGTGCCATACGATCCGGACACAAAGAGGGAGGGCGCAGTTCGCAGGCTGCCAGACGGACAATTCGACTGGATAATTTGCAATCAGGTTGTCGAGCACCTCACTTTAAAGGAAATTGAAGAGTTTCTGGACTACTGTGCAAAACATACAAAGAACATAGTAATATCTACCCCAAACATAAATCACCTGAATTGGTATGACTTTCACACGCAAATAACACACATCACGCCGCTGTACTGGCGGCATTTTGCATCCTTTGTTGAGAGCCACGGGTTTTCTGTTGATAAAATAATATTTGCGATGCCCTTCAGGAACCCGCTAAAAAAACTTTTGTGCAGGCTTTTCGGGAGCTTCCCCTATAATGAGTATTTGATTGTTGCGAAAAAGAGAGAAAAGATAACTATATAATATTATATATTTTTATATAACTGATTTTAAAAAAACAACTAAAAATATTAAAAAAAATAAAAAGAAGTGGCTAAATTACCACTTTCTCTTCTTTCAGCCGCAAAATCGGCTGGCGCTTTGGTTGCATTTGGCTTTTGCCAAACGCAACAGCGCAAGTGAATACTAAAGCTTCTGTGGCTTTTACCACTTTCTCTTCTTTTTCATTGCTGCACCGATTGCGATAACCACTACAATCACAACTAACAGTAACGCCCACATTGTTGTGTTTGTTGTTGGCTTTGTCGGGCCTACCGCTTGCGTGCCGCCAGCTGAAGGTGTTGCGGTGCCTGCTGCTCCGCCGGCTGCTGTTTCGCCGCCGGCTGCTGTAGCAGCTGCTGCCTTCTCACCAGATATTGCAAATGTGCTAAAGCCTGGTGTTGTTGCTTTGTATGTTACCTGCGTGTCTGTCTCACTTACAAATGCTGTCGGCAGCGCATCCCATGTGCCAGTGTACCTCAGCAGCTTTACCGAGCCTTTTACAACATTATTCTCTGTCAGCCAGCTCTTATCGACATTGAACGTTATCTTTGCATCACTTACCAACTGGTTGTTTGTCAACCCGCTTGCCTTGATTTCAAGCAGCTTGTACACTTCACCTGATGGCGAGCTGGTGCCTGCTGGTACTTCACCAATCTTTTCAACAGTTAATTTAACGTTGTTTAGGTTTGCGTCTGGCGTAAAGGTTATTTCGGATACAGCAACTGCCGGCGCTGTAAATTCTGTCTTTGCCTCAGTATTTGCAGTTATCGATGACAAGATTGCGGATTGCGATGTCTGGCCTTCACCTGCTGCAAGGCCTGCGCCTCCTGCGCCGCCTGATGAGCCGCCGCCGGCTGTGGAAGTTGTTCCGCCGCCAGCTACATTAGCGCCCCTCAGGCCAAGTCCGCCGCCAGTGAAGTGCTGCAACCTTACCCATATCATCTTTTCAGTTGTGTTGAGCAGGCAGGCAGTGCCCCTTGCTCCGGTATCGTTGGTGCATATTACTCCGCCAGCTCCATCAGTGCCGTTGCTAATCATGCTTATGTTCCAATCTGCGAATGGCGTGGTGTTGAATGCCGCGCTATTCTGGAGCGGCGTGCCATTTACAGATACATTCCACACAACATTCCAGTTCTGGTCATAGAGCACTGGTATCGTCAGGTTGACGGGTTCACGGTCATCTATGCTGTTATCCTCGCCAGACGTTGTGGAATACGGTATACCTACAAAGACCTCTTCATAGTTCTTTGGCGCCAGGCTGCCTACTCTAAATATCCTGTTGGCGTTAGCAGTTGAAGACAAATCCTGCGGCAGCAAGTCTGGCTGCACATCTGGCATGCCGCTTGCTACCATGTCCACGCCGCTGAAGTGTATGTTGATGCCGTTTGATGTCCTTAATCTTATGCTAAGCCTGTCGCCGTAACGCATTGCTGCGAATGGGTTTATGTCGCGGATTGTTGAACCTGATGCCAAGACACAGCCGTTTGTCGCCAGGCTTGTTATTGTATTACAAGTCACATTGTGCGACATGAACTGGAACCTTATCTGCTCAAGGCCTGCCCCTGATGTTGTGCCCCTGTGTTCAGTGCCTGCCGGCCCTGGCCTGCTTGCCCTAAACTCTGTCATTGTCAGGTTGATTGATGCGTTAGTTGCATGGTTGTCTGCTGTTATTAGGAACTCCCTTGGCGCATAGCCCGGTGTGTAAACCCGTACCTTCGCGCTTTCGTTCGCGAAGAATGGGAATGCAGCAAGGCCTGATGCATCGGTTTCTACCATAAACCTTACCTTAATCAGTCTTGGCTGGACGCCAGTCTGCGTGTTATTTGTATTTAGTTCAATGTCAAGGAAGCTTGAGCCCGCGATTGTTGCGTTGCTTGTTCCGCTCACAACCTGCAGGAGCGTCTGGGACGCATTTACTGGCAGGCTGTTTGTACCATTACCCAAGAAGCTCCATTCCGGCGTTAATGCATTAGTCGGTGTAGCTATGCCCCTTAACGTAAAGTTAATGCCGAATACATTTGCAGTGCCGACTGTAACATTTGTTATTCCAAGCATCCTGTCTCCGCCAGTTCTGGTGGCATTTCCACCTGTCTTGTTGCCGCCGGATGCAAGCAATATCCAGCTTGAGCTTTGCGGCAGTGAGATGTTGTACGCGACCGCGGAATAGTTTATCCCGCCGATTACTCTTGTCACGCCTGGCGCGGCTGCAAGCCTTGTAACCGGCACAGCGTTGCTGTCAGTCGGCCTTTGGTATGCCCGTACGAGCGCGAACTCGTTGCTTATATATGGGATTGCTGTTAAGTTAGTCACGTTATAGCCTGGGCTGCCAAATGCAAGCGAGTTGCCTGATGCGTTTGTCGGCACAAAGATGTAGCCAGACACGTTTACATAATATGTCGTGAAGTTCATTGTCACGCCGACAACATAGGTTGGCGAGGCCAAAGACCTTGCAGTCAGGTTTATGGAGCTATTTGACGCAGGGTTAATTATGTCTACCGCCCTTGGAGGAGATTCGCCAGTCATGCTGTAAAATACAATTGTATAGTTTCTGTCCAACGGGAGCACCTCTGCTGCTATCTGGCCAGCGGCCATTCCTACTGAAGCACCGCCAGCAACGCCCGCAGTTTTATTGTGTGTTGACTGTGGCGAGCTGTAGATAACAGTTGTGTTGGTTGCGTTGTTTGTTGTTTTCAAATATGTGATTGGTACGCCCTTTGACTTATCAAATATTATATATGCAAATGCTGTGCCTTGTGTATTATTCTTTAAGGCCGTGCCGTTATGAGCTGCGCTGAAGTTAAGGCGAATGTCATTTGTAAAGCTTGTTCCGTTGTTAGTGGAGAAAATATCCCACAAACTTGCACTTCCGTTTCCAGCTGTATTACTTAGGGCATTGCCAGTCGGATCTGTGCCGTTCATTGCACTGGCCGTTCCATTTGGCCATACATATGTCAAGTTTCCGATAACAGTATCGTTGAACGCTATCATGTATATATTTAGTGCTGGCACAAGCCTGAGGGTCTGGCCTTCAAGGAAGGAGAGCCATGCGGCCTTTGTCAGTGCTGGCAGGTATGGGTTGACATAGTTTACATAACCGCCCTGCCTATTAGTTCCATCACCAACAACTCGTAAACTATAAAGTGCAGTTGCACTGTCTGTTGCAATTGTAATATTTGCCAAAGAAGAATTTGTCTGGTTTATTCCGTCCTGGAATGTTCCAAATGATCCATTAAGACTGGCAGCATTTGGCGGAGACTCGAGGTATATTGTTGCATTCGCAAAATTAACATTAGTTCCGTTTGGATATGCTACTGTAAAATTTAAATTCCAAACTGCGCTCGCTGGCAGGACTGCCAACGCGAAAAGAACAAACACTGCGGTTGCTATTACTAATGCTTTATTAAAATTAGCCATTGCTTACCTCCAAACGTCTCACCTGTTTTATTTTGTTTGAATGTCCGCAGAATTTGTTCTGCGATACCTTCAAGCTTTCACTCTAATTTTTGTAACTATGAAACAGCCAATATAAATATCTTTGTAACTTTCGGAGTGAGATAAAAATCGGCTTACATATTTTAAGTTACAGTTGCATTTTGAAAGTTTGTTATTTTGTGCCATTAGCATCTAAATATTTATTAATGCGTGCAAAACTAAAATTATATGGCTGATGAAACCCAACTCACTGAAAAACCGAAAACAAAAAAATCTTTTCGGAAAATTATTGCTGCAGTTCTTATCGGCCTGCTGATATTATTTTTAATTGTGTTTGTCTACTCGCTTTCCGGCCAGCAGGCTGGCACGCAGCAGGAAGTGCAAAAAACAGACATTGAATTTGTGCCAAAAAACACCGGCGTGGGTGCAAAGGCTGAGAACATTTTGCCGGAGCCGCCGAATGCCGGCTCGAGATTCGGCTTTGTAAACGCCGGGCAGGACTTCATCGGGCTGGCAAAGTTTGGCGTTGGCTGGGACAGGCCGTATCCCGGGCCGTTCAACTGGCAGCAGATTCAGGACGGCAGCTACAACGCTGTTGACGAGTATGTAAAAAACGCACAGCAGCACGACTTTGCAACTGTCGCAATCGTATGGCCCTACTGGGATGTTGACCAGGATTTATGCCACGCTGAGGACCTGCCTGCTGTCAGATTCGGAAAATTCTTCGGCGAGCTTGCCAGCAAGCGCGGAAAGCCCTGCGGCCATGACGCATATAAAAATTTCCTGACGGGCTTGGTTGAAAGATATGATGGCGACGGAAAAGATGATATGCCTGGCCTGCGCTACGGGATAAAACACTGGGAGATTGCATCGGAGCCTGAAATTCAGGACAGGCGCGACGGAATTGTGTTTTTCCAGGGCAAGCCAAAGGATTATATCGAAATGCTCCGCGAAACCTACGCTGCAATCAAGACAGCAGACCCCGGCGCAAAAGTGCTGAACGGCGGCGCGGCAACAGCGTCTGCAGAGCACCTTAGTTTCTGGGAAGAATTCCTGCGGCAGGGCGGCGGCAGGTATGTTGATATATTTAGTATGCATTGCCTTGAGTGCGACGAAAGCCTGGGCGTGGAGCCTTACGCAAAACTTCTAAAAAAATATGAGATGCAAACGCCAATCTGGGTGACTGATGTTTCCTATTTTGGAAATGATAACGAGCAGGCCAAGAATCTGTTCCGGGGCTATGTGACCGGATTTGGTTTTGGCGCCCAGAAAATTTTTTATGACAAATGGCAGATAAAAGCCGGCGGAAGGGAGGAGCTTGCCGCCCTGAAAACTTCAACGCAGGACAGGCTTGCGCTTAACGCCACGGATGCGATTATTAAAAAAATCGGCGGTTTCTGGAAAGTAGAAAAACTCGGGGACGGCCATTATCGTTTCTATCTTTCAGAGTCTGGCAGGGTGAGGGACGCGTTCCTCAAGGCATCCGAACTGCCTGCCGAACTGCAGGGCAACCTGAAGATGACCGCGTATGACGGAACAGACACGATAAGGCATAATGTGCGCAACATAGATTCTGCCGCCGTGCCGGTGATTGTTGAAGCGATTTAGTGCGGTATACTGCCAGTATACTTCTAGTATACTTTAAGTATACTCTATTTTTAAAATTTTATATGCTCATGCGGGTAATTTATCTGGCGGCGGGAAAGATATATATTTATATAATATGCCTGTTAGCTATAAAAATGGTCAAATTTCAGTACGTCATACTTGGGATGATTTACGCAGGCCTGCTGCTCACCGCCACGCTGTTTATTACTTATTCAACGCAGCACAGCACAGACACTGCTGCACGGTACGCCAAGGGCTTTTTGGAAGGCAAAAAAATAATTGCTGAGGAGCAAAGGGAATTTGAGGCTGCGCGGGAAAAGGAAAAAATTGTAGAGGAAATTCCGCCTGAGCCTGAGAAGCCGGTGTTCACATATGTGCCGCCCTCAGCCGCAAAAATAAATTATACAAAGGGCCTGATTTTCAACCCGCGGCAGAGGCAGGACTGGGCAGAGGTTATCGCCAGGGCAAAGGGGCTGAATGCAAACCTTGTGGTGATTGAAGTCGAACTGGAAAAGGGCGCGGATGACAATCCGGAAATTTACTGGTATCCGCAGTGGCAGGGCAGCTGGCAGGAGGAGACAAAAAAAATCGTGAACGAAGCGCACAAGAATGGCCTGCAGACAGAGCTGCGCCTTGGGACAAGGGTAGAGACTGACGTAAGGGACGGGCCAATTACAGACAATGAAACTGATTATTACAGGAATGCCACGCTGAGATTTTTCACAAACATCTCAAAATTCGCGAATGAGTATAAAATGGACCGGCTGACCATTTACAGCGAAATCGACAACCTGAAAAACTGGGGGCACAGGACTGAATTTATAAGCCTTGTTTTGCAGGATACAAAAAACGAAATTAAAAAACATTATCGCGGAAAAATAGGCGCCGGTTTTTCTTCAGTTGTCCTGACCGACAGGAAGCTGGACTTTGACATTTCTGGCTATGATTATATATTATTTAGTGCATACGCGACTGACTACAACACAGACTTTGGCTCTTATGAAAACAGGGTTTATGAAACATTCAAAGCCGCAAAAATTATGGCAGGCCACCGCCTCATAACTGACATAACTGCGGGCCAGCTCGGCGTTTACGACAAAAACGATACAAGGTATGATTATGTCGGCGTAATTGTCAGCGAAAAAGATGAGGCAGGCATGTGGGACAGCTTTTTCTCGAGATTCGGCGGCGAGTTCAGCGGCTTCACGATTGGCTGCGGCACTTACGCCTACTCAGTCTGCGGGGAAAAATCAGAGGCGGTTGTAAAAGAGTGGTTCGGAAAACTTCCTATCCCTCCGCCAGCCACGGTATCGCTGGCCAGCAATCTCTCAAAGCCATACAACGCCACGCCAGGGGAGAGGCCGAAGTATTTGTAAGTTGCGCGGCAAGCATGCCATTGGTATGCCATCGATATACCCCCAGTATACTTCTGGTATACCTCCGGTATACTACGCAATCGCCCTGCCGGCCAGCCCGATAAGGAAAATGCCAAGCCAGTTGGCTATGAATGAGAGCACAAGAACCTTCCTGTCAGGATATTTTAAAATGCTGAGAATGCTTACCCCAATCTCATCCGGAAGCGGCGACAGGATTATAAAAAAGGCGACAACCGGCCCCAGCTTTCTTATAATATGCAGCGTATGCTTCTTCAGCGCGAGCCTGCCATTTAACCGCACCACGTTCTTGCCAATAGTTTTGCCAAAAATCTTGAACAAAATATAATCTGAAAACATCGCGCCGAACGCCCCGAGTGTTGAAAAAATGAAAATATTTTGTGTTGGGGAGAGCAAGAGCAGAATCGCGGCGGACGGCCCGACAGTAAAAACATCTGAGTAAAATGAGCCGGCAACCAAGGTTCCGATGTGGCCGTACTCGCCCAAGTTATTTAGTATGTTTTTAACAAACTCTGAAGTCATGATAAGGCTGGCAATTATCAGGCTTGACGCCATCAAGCCAACCTTGTACCTAAGTTCGTGGTCGCGTATGGCCATCTTGACAAAAGACAGCAGCGATATAAAAATATATGCCTTAGAAACTTTGTTGAAAATCTAGTGCCAAATACCAAAAACCAACAACCAAAGACCGAATACTAAAGACCTAACAACCTTTCAACAAAGCCAGCGATACCAATAGTTTTAAATATCTGGAACGCTTTTTAATCTGTTATGATTAATCCGACAGATTTGATTGCCGGGGCGATAATAATAATAGCTGGGCTTGTAACGATTGCAGGCATGGCTAACTTGGGCGTCGTCCTGGCAGGCATAGGCTTGCTTGTCGAAGCTATAAAAATAATCATAAAACTTGGATTGTAAAAATGGTGGAAGCGATAAATGCAATAATCGGCAGTGGCGTTGCAGTGATAAATCTTATTCCATTCATAGTCAAGCAGCCAAAATATCTTTTGTTGACATCTGTTATTTCGTTGCTGATGCTTTTGTTATTAATTTATTTTAAGTAAAGTATGAGCTTGAGTTTCAACAGAACCCATAACAAAGCAAACTATAAAAAGACAAATACCATTGCGTAAACATGAATACAAATGTAATATATTACACTGTGCGATTCTATTTCAATTTTCCGGATGATAACCTGATTGTGAAGAAAATTGATGCTGCTTCAGATGCGATTGTTGACTTGTTTGCGAACTGGCTTGGCATAGAATTTCATCACATTACACCTACTGTTTCCTACAGGCATGCGCGCGTTGCGCTGGAGTTGCCTGTGCCGCAAAGCAAGCTGGCCGGACTGGAAGCAAAAATAAAAGATATTATAAATAAATTGCCTGCGAAAGATGCATTCAAGAGCTGTGAGTTGGGCGCGGCTGGACAGGAAATAGTAAAGCTTAATAACTTGTAAACGATATGATTTCCATGGCTACGGTTGCGTATACCTGCTGCGGGGACAAGGGAACAACTCGGCTCATAACCGGCAGGGAAATAACTAAAGACGAGCCAAGGGCAGCCGCCTATGGCGATGTTGATGAGCTAAATTCTTTTGTCGGGCAAGCGCGGGCGAAGAATAAGAACAATGAAATAGAAAACATCTTGAATTTTGTCCAGGATAAGTTATTTCAGCTGTGTTCCGATGTTGCGGCGCCAGTTGAAGATAAAATCAAAATTAACATAAAAAGAATTTCTGACGCAGATGTCAAAGCCATTGAAAATTTTACGAACGAGTTAAATGAACAATTGCCAGAGATTAAGAATTTTATTATTTTCGGAAATTCCGAACTTGCAGCAATGCTTAATGTTTGCCGCGCAGTTTCAAGGCGGGCGGAGCGGAAAATTGTCAGGCTGGCCAAGACAGAAGATGTGAACGAGGCCGCACTTCGGTTTGCAAATAGATTAAGCTCGCTTTTGTTTGTGATGGCAAGGCATGTAACTAAAATTGAAAATAAAAAGGAAATGCTGTGGAAATCTAATTAATTATCCGGCAGCTTCCCAAAATCTTCCTTCTTGATTCGCTTTGCATCAACGCCTGCAGCCAGCAGCATTGTTGTCATCGCGCCTACAAATTCGTGCCCGCCGCAAATGTAGAAGACAGATGTTACAAACTGGCCGCGCACTATTGAGGCCTGCAAATATTCCAAATTTATGCGCCCATAATCGAGGCTTGCAACCTCTTCCTGTGTCAGCGTGTAAAATATTTTGATGTTTGGGTTTTCCGCTTTTAGTTTTTCCAGCTCAGCATAATACGCAATTTCATCTCTTGTTTTGTTGCTGTAAAAAAGCGTGAAATAATTTGACAGATTTTTTTCTGTGGCATAGTGGAGCGTTGACAGGAACGGCGCGATGCCGATGCCGGCAGCGAACATTACAACATCCTTGTCCGCATTTTCGTCAAAAGTAAAAACGCCGTACGGGCCTTTTATTCCGATTTTGTCTTTTGGCTTTAGTGTTTTTAGCCTTTGCGTGAACCGGCCGGCGACTTTGTAGCCAATCTCGATGTGCCCGTTATTTGGCGCTGACGCAAAAGAAAACGGCCGCGCGTAAATATAATTTGCAACGTTGTTTTGGTCTGCTCCCTCTGGGCAGAGATAGACGTTTGCGAACTGGCCTGCCTTGAAAGTCTTGAGGCTGGGCGGGGTTCTGATGCGCATTACCCAAACGCCCGGCGTGTTTTGCTCGTTTGAAATTACCTCAGATATTTCAACTCCCATTTTTCAGCGCACTCCGTAACGCCCACAATCCGAGCAAGGCACATTTAAGCCTTGTGCCAGTAATTGGAATGTTTAATAGCTTGGTAACATCATCGTCTTTTAAATTTTCTATTTCGGAAATCTGTTTGTTTTTTATCTCGCCGCATAGGATATCCGCGCTGGCCTGCGAGATGGCACAGCCATGACCTGAAAACTTTGCGGTTAGCCGGCCATCATGTGTTTTAATTTGTAGTTTAATTCTGTCGCCGCACAGGGGATTGTACTCCTCCGCTTCGAAATCCGCGCTCTCGATCGCGCCGAAATTATGCGGATTCCTGAACCGGTCAATGATTTCTTCTGCGTAGATGTCGAGTGTCATTTCTTGTCTAACGTATGTTCTAAATCTAATACAACATAAAACCAGCCTATTTTTCTTAGTGTTGCTACAATTTCTCGTCTCAATTCTGGCGAGGAAATTAAACGTTCCATATCTTTTTGTCCGGCAATTATATTCGCAACGCCGTACTTATGCTCAACTATGGCGTTTAGATTTAAAGATTCAAAATAGTCATTTGATTCTTTTGTGCGCTTTACTATTAAAATCAATTCCTGTTCTGGGCTGTCAGACATCATAACTTCAACACCTTTTTTACCTTTTTTAATCCTTTTATCATTGCGTTCACATCTTTTTTATAGTTATATATATAAAAGCTGGCCCGGCAGACCGATTCAACGCCAAGCCTTTTCATCAGTGGCATGGCGCACGCGTGGCCGCTTCGGATGGCAATGCCTTCGCCGTCAAGTATTTGCGCAACATCATGCGGGTGAGCGCCTTTGATGTTGAATGCAATTACGCCGCCCCGCTGTTTTGCATCTTTTGACCCGTAAATCTCAATATCTTTTATTTCTGACAATTTTTCCAGCGCGTATTTTGTCAATTCAATCTCGTGCGTATGCACATTTTCCATTCCTATATTTTCTAAATAATCAATCGCTGCGCCGAATGCAATAACGTCTGCGATGTTTGGCGTGCCTGCCTCGAACTTCCAAGGCAAGTCATTAAACTCTGTTTCAAACTTCCCAACTTTTTTAATCATGTCACCGCCAAACAAAAATGGTTTCATCTCTTTCAGCAGTTCTTCTTTTGCATACAAAACGCCAACGCCAGTAGGACCAAGCATTTTGTGCGATGAGAATGCATAAAAATCGCAGTCAAGTTCCAGGACGTTAACTTTTAGGTGCGGGACTGCCTGCGCACCATCAATCAAAATCTTCGCATCCGGATTTTTTTCTTTAATTATTTTTACTATTTCGCTTATTGGATTAATTGTTCCTAAAACATTTGAAACATGCGTTAATGAAACAAGCTTTGTACTCTTGGTGACAGAATTTTCTAACTGTTTCAAGTCCAGCTCGTAATTTTTATTCACATCAACGAACTTTAATTTAATTCCATTTTCTTGGAGCTGCTGCCAAGGCACAATGTTGGAGTGGTGCTCTATTATTGTAAGAATAATTTCATCGCCAGCCTTCAAATTGTTTCGCGCCCACGAATATGCAACAAGATTTATCGCTTCTGTTGTGTTGCGGACAAAAATTATTTCTTTCTCAGATTTCGCATTTATGAATTTTGCGACTTTCTTTCTCGTTGATTCGTATTCTTCTGTTGCCTGCTCACCGAGCGTATGAATGGCACGGTGAATGTTAGAATTATATTTTTCATAATAACTTTTTAGCGCGTCAATCATAACTTTCGGCTTCTGGCTTGTCGCAGCGCTGTCCAGATAAACTAACCTTTTGCCATTAATTTTTTGTTTTAAAATTGGAAAGTCCTGCCTAATACCCGAGCCGAACAAAGCTCGGCTGGGCGCAGAAACCAGAGAAAATTCCGCGGAATTTTCTTGGCCAAGAAAAATGCTTCGGCATTTTTCTTTGGAATCCTGCGGGATTTTTATTGCGTTAGAAAAATCTGCCATTTTAATTAATTGCGTTTGTCATCTCTAGTTCTATCAAGCGATTGAACTCAATCGCATACTCGAGTGGCAGCTGTTTCGTGAATTCCTGCAAAAAGCCGGATACTATTAGCGTAGTGGCCTGCTGCTCTGTCAGGCCTCTGCTCATTAAATAAAATAGCTGGTCCTCAGAAACCTTGCCGACTGTAGCTTCATGGCCTGTCGAGACATCTTTTTCATCGACCTGCAATGCTGGGAATGTGTCGGACCGCGATTTTTCGTCCAGCATTATTGCATCGCAACGCATGTGCGACTTGGAATTTTTTGCGCCTTTGATAACTTTTACAATCCCTCTGAACGCAGTGACGCCGCTGTCTTTGCTCACGGATTTTGAAAGTATTGTTGAACTCGTATCAGGTGCAAGATGGTATGCCTTTGCTCCTGTGTCCTGGCACTGGCCAGCTCCTGCAAAAGCAACTGAAATGATATTCGCCTTTGCCCCGCGGCCTGCAAGCAAGACGCAAGGATATTTCATCGTGATGCAGCTGCCAACATTCGCGTCAAGCCACTCAACATATGCATCCTCATGTGCCTTTGCCCGTTTCGTGACAAGATTGTAGATGTTGCTCGCCCAGTTCTGCAACGTTGTGTATCTGATTCTGGAATTTTTGTGCGCGATCACTTCAACAACCGCGGCGTGCAGCGAGTTTGTTGAGTATGACGGTGCGGAGCAGCCTTCAATATAATGTACCTCCGCGCCTTCTTCGGCAATTATCAGTGTGCGCTCAAACTGGCCCATGTTTTTTGCGTTGATTCTAAAATAAGCTTGGAGGGGCAGCGGGACTTTCACATTTCTTGGCACATAAACAAACGAGCCACCGGACCAGACTGCTGAGTTTAACGCTGCAAATTTATTGTCTGCGTACGGAATGACGGTGCCGAAATATTTTTTTACAATTTCCGGGTGCTCGCGGAGTGCTGTATCCATGTCGCAGAATATTACGCCGAGCTTTTCCAAATCCTCGCGGACTTTGTGGTAAACTGTTTCTGAGTCAAACTGCGTGCCGGCCCCTGACAAAAATTTTCTTTCTGCTTCTGGTATGCCGAGCTTCTCAAATGTTTTTTTAATATTCTCAGGTACATCGTCCCAGCTTGTAGCGTTTTTTGCCTTTGGGCTTTTGTAATACGTTATTTCGTCAAAATTTACGTTGGAAAGATTAGCGCCCCATTTTGGCATCGGCCTTTGCAGAAAATGCCTGAAGGCCTTTAACCGCAGGTCGAGCATCCAGGCTGGCTCGTTTTTTAGTGCGGAAATCTTTCTTACAATTTCCTCGGATATGCCTTTTGGCAGTTCAATATCATAATCCGCTTCCGTAATTTCGGAATATTTGTTCGGATTTATAGAAAAACCGAGTTTATCATCATTCAGTTTTTCTATTCCTTCAACTCGTTTGCGAGTTGAAGCTATATCCAAAAACGATGTCTCTGTTTGTGTCATTGTGCAGCAGCCTCCGCAACTTTGAGAGAATCGTAGCCAGATTTTTCTGTTTCTCTTGCCAACTCTGCGCCGCCGCTATTTACAATTTTACCATCAACAATGATATGGACAAAATCCGGCTTAACGTGTTCCAAAATTCTGTTGTAGTGCGTTATCAACAGCACGCCAGTCTTGTTTTCCGCAACTGTCTCTTTTATTCCTGCTGCGACTGATTTTAATCCATCGACATCAGTTCCGGAATCCGGTTCGTCAAGGATTGCAAACTTTGGCTTCAGCACTTCAAGCTGCAAAATCTCTGAACGCTTTTTCTCGCCGCCCGAAAAACCGTGATTGAGGCCGCGCTTCAGAAATTCTTCCGGCATTCCGAGTTGCGACATTTTTTCTTTCAGCTGCTTGTGAAATTCTTTAACTGCCGGCGCGCCGTCGTTTGTTCTGGCCAGCACAGTCCGCAAAAAGTTTGATATGCCAACACCTTCGACTTCCTGCGGATACTGAAATCCGAGAAAGACGCCGAGCTTTGCCCGCTCGTTAGCTGGCAGATTTATGATTGATTTGCCGTTCAATAAAATGTCCCCGTGCGTGATTTTATATTTCGGGTGGCCCATGAGTGCAAGGCTTAGCGTGGACTTGCCGGAGCCGTTTGGACCCATCAGCGCGTGCACTTCTCCGGAGTTTATCGTTAGGCTTATTCCACTAATTATTTCTTTTCTTTCACGCTGCACAGCGGTATTCGCCGAGCTTTGCTCAGCGTTAACAGCAACGTGCAAATCTTTCATTTCAAATTTCATTTTCAAAACAAACCCTGCAGCCCTCGGGCGTTTCCTTGTCAAGTTTCATATGCACCTGGCAAAGAACATTTGTCATCAGAACTTTTTTGGAAAGATAATTTAGCGCGGCAATTGGGTGAATAATGCCGGTGAGCATCTTTTCCGCAATAATTTTCAATTCGCCCGTTATCTCTTTGTTAAATTTTATTTTTGAGCCGCGCTTGCCTTTAATATACTGCGAAACTGCCGGCTCGGTGATTCCCAGCAAGGCCGCAATCTGCTTTTGGCTGAGCCTGCCGGATAGTTCATGGCAGAGCGCGCTCCTTATCGCGGGGAGAATATACCAAACCTCTACCTCTTGAGGGAGCATCATATATAATTAACAATAGTTAAGTTTTTAAATGTTTTGGCGTTGCAACGAAACAGAACTAAATCGCATGAGCTGGCAAATTTTTACCAAATTGGAATCATTACATTTGTTCAACATCGTGTATGCCGCTCTCCTTCAAACTTTTTGAGACCAAAAAGTTTGATCAAAAAGTCCCGCCTTCGGCGGAATAAAATATTATTATAAACTATTTATTAAGCTAATCAGTTATACCTGTTCAACATCGTGTATGCCGCTCTCCTTAAGGCCTGCTGGCGTTATCCTGACAAACTCTGCGCGCTTCCAGAGCTCTTCTATTGTTCTTGCGCCAACATAGCTCATGCCTGAACGCAGCCCGCCGGCCAGCTGCACAACAACCTCTGCAACGCTGCCTTTGTAAGGGACTGTCACCTGGTCTGCCCCCTCAGAAACATAATCGCCAAGCACTTCTTCGCTTCCGCTTTCCTCTGTTTTTTTTCTGTCGATGTGCTGCGAGAGCGATGCCGAGCCGCGGTATAGTTTTGACCTTCGGCCGTTCCACATAACTATCTCGCCGGGCGATTCGTCCGTGCCTGCGAATAGCGAGCCAAACATGCCTGCTGACGCGCCGGCGGCGATTGCTTTTACAAAATCACCTGGCTGGCGCATTCCACCATCCGCGATTATTGGTACATTGCCTGCGCCTTTTTTTGCCCACGTGATTGCGGTAAACTGCGGCACGCCAGAGCCTGCCACTAATCTTGTTTTGCAGATTGTGCCGTTGCCAATGCCAACGCGAATTGAGTCCGCGCCGGCTGCTGCTATATCTCTCGCGCCTTCCTCTGTCGCAATGTTGCCTGCCATCAGGTCTGTGCCCGGGAATTTTTCCCTGAGCCTGCTGACCGCATCGAGAGACACCTCAAGATGCCCGTGCGCAACATCAACACAAATCAAATCTGCGCCGGCTTTTATCGCTGCCTCCGCCCGCTCGAGATAATCGCCCCGAATGCCGACTGCCGCCCCAACCACCAAACGGCCCTTCTTGTCGCGCACGGCCAGCGGGTTGAGCCTGTTCGTCAAATCCTTTGCAGTTATCAGCCCGACCAGCCTGTCGGCCGCATCAACAAGAGGCAGCTTTTCTATGCTGAATTTCCTGAAAACTTCCTTTGCCTGCTCGAGCGTTGTCTCTGGCCTGCCAACAATTAATTTTTCGCGCGGAGTCATTATCTCGCTTAATTTTTTCCCTTTGTCGCTTTCAAATTTTATGTTGCGGCTTGTTACTATGCCGAGCAGCTTGTTTTCCTGATTTACAACTATAAAACTATACACGCCAATTTTGTGCGCGGTCTCCAATGCATCACGGACTGCTGCTTCAGGCGAGATTGTTATCGGCTCATCAATAACTAAATTCTCCGCGCGTTTTACCTTCAGGACTTCTTCTACTTCTTCTTTGATTGTCATAAACCTGTGAATTATTCCAAGACCGCCAGCCCGCGCCATCGCAGTCGCCATGCCTGCTTCCGTTACCGTGCTCATGTCCAGCGAAATTGCCGGCACGTTGATTGTTATATTTCTAGAAATCTTGGCGCGCAAATCAACATCCCTGCGGGACATGACTGATGAGCGCTTTGGCACGAGCAGCACATCGTCAAATGCCAGCCCCTCGCGAAGCCCCTCCATGCCTGGAGCAGTATAAAAAGATTTTAAAGTATTTCTATTGTCTGACATACATGGTAAATATAATAGCTGCAAAAGCAGGCGAGATTGCGCAGGGCGGGAGAAAAATTGTAGAAGTAAGTGGCAGGGAGATAGTTTTATTTAATTTGGGCAACAAATATTATGCAATAGAAAATATCTGCCCCCATCAGGCCGGCCCGGTAGGCGAAGGCGAGATCAGCGAGGGCGATGTCGTGGCCTGCCCGCTGCACGAATGGCGATTCAACATAAAGACCGGCCAGAGCCCAGACTTCTCGGGCATAGCCGTAAAGACCTTTCCAGTAAGGGTTGAAAACGGAAATGTAATTCTTGCGATGGACTAAACTAGCCGATACAGTTGAAATTGTTCAACTGTCTCGCTGAACGCTAAGCGTTCAGCCGATATAAGCAACTTCTTTCCCTCCAAACTCGTTATAATATTCCTCAATTTTTTCTTCTGAAAGATACAGGCCAAGCGTGAGGCCAGCCTCGAAGGCCAGCCGCGTCATGTCCATACAATAGAACAGGATTGCGCCCATCTCCCGCGGCCTGCCTTTGACTTTTGCCATTGATTTTTTGTAATTATACTGCTGCTTCAAAAGCTCGTAAACATTCGTGACCTCCTGCTTTACGCCGGTAAATTCCCCTGAGTCCGGCTCTTCCGTGGCTTCGGGCGGCACCATATCCTTGCCGAACTGAAAGCCATGGTTCAGATAAAATCCAAGAAACTCGCGGATTGCGGTCTCGAGGGCAGGGCTGTGCAGTTTTGATTTTTTTAGGGAATTTATAAGAACATTTATGCGCGCAGTTACATCCTTTATTATTGTATTTGCTATTTTCTGGTTTTTCGGCTCTAGGCAGTTCTTTGCTATCTCCGCCAAAACCCGCCGCGTATTTTCGTCCAGCGATTTCGGTATGTTTACTTTTACTTTGCATGTCTTGCCGTAAATTATGTGGGTGGCCATGTTTTGTTTATGTGCGCGGCGTATTTAAACTTTTACGAAATAATCAGCGCAATATTCTCCAGGTATTTCTTGATTTCATTTACAAATGCTGCTGCCTCTGCACCGTCAAGTATGCGATGGTCAAAGGCCAGCGAGACAGGCAGGAATTTTCGAATCTGTATTTTTCCGTCCACAACTGCTACTTTATCATAGATTTTTCCCAGCGCGAGAATTGCGGACTCCGGATAATTTATAATCGGTGTCGCAAAAAGCCCGCCAACAGAACCGATGTTTGTAATTGTAAATGTCCCGCCGCGCATCTGCATCAAATCGATTGTTCTGTCGCGCGCCTTCTGGGCCAGCCCTTCAACTTCCTTCGCGATGTCCAGCAGGCCCTTCCGCTCCGCAGACTTTATGACTGGCACGAGCAGGCCATCTTCTGTCGCAACCGCGAAACCTATGTTATAATATTTTTTCAAAATAATTTCCTGATTTTCCGAATCCATGGCCGCATTCAGATACGGGTGATTCTTGAGCGCGGCCGAAACTGCTTTGATGATGTACGGCATAAATGTGAGCTTTACTCCTTTTTGCTCTGCGGATTTTTTTTCCTTCTCGCGGTGCGCCCATAAATCAGTCACGTCAATTTCGTCCATGTGTGTAACGTGGGGCGCGGTAAAAAGAGATTTAACCATGTTGTCTGCGATTGCCTTCCGGACACCCTTCAGCGGCACGCGGTCAACATAGCCAAAGAAATCATATTTTTTTACAACACGCGGCGCTTCTGGTTTTATCTGCTGCTGGAACTCGACTGCTTTTTTAACATCTGCTTCTGTAATCCGGCTGGCCGGCCCCGTGCCGCTTACTTTTGCTAAATCAAGATTATACTGCCTTGCGAGCGCGCGGACTGCCGGCGTTGCAAGGGACTGCGCTGCTGCCTGCGTTTTGTGTTCCTGCGCAACATGTTCGGATAATTTCTGCTGGTTCGGGAAGGCAAGCCTGCAGACATCACAGACTGCGCCAGACGTTTTGGCTTCTTCTAATTCGCCGACTACCGCAATACCGCGTTGTTTGGTTATTAGTATTTGGTTTTTGGTTTTTGGTTCTTCAGTCTTCAGTCTTGTAGCTTCTGCTTCCTCACTTTTCTCGCCAATCACTGCTAAAACTTCGCCGACCTTTACATTCTCGCCTTCCTTGAAATTGATTTTTATGACTGTGCCAGAAGTTGGCGAGGGAATATCAACAATCGCTTTTGAAGTTTCTATTTTCACGATTACCTGATGTTCAGAAACATTATCGCCTTCTTTCACGAGCCATTTTACTATGTCGCCTTCTGCTATGCCTTCCCCTACGTCGGGGAATTTGAATTCTGTTGCCATTTTGCGCAGTATACTGACAGTATACTAGTAGTATACTAATAATTTATTATATTTTCTACTGCCTTTGTAATTTTATCTGCATTTGGAAAATAATAGTGCTCGAGCTTCGGCAGCGGGATAATTATATCAAGGCCAGTAACCCTGGTGACTGGCGCCTTCAGGCTAAGGAAGGATTTTTCCTGAATTAACGCAGAAAGTTCCGCGCCAAATCCGCAGGTCTTTTGGGCTTCGTGCACAACGATCGCGCGGCCGGTTTTCTTTACTGACGCGGTGATTGTTTCTATGTCGAGCGGTTTCAGGCTCCTCAGGTCAATTACCTCGCAGCTGGCCTTTGCACCTTCAGCAGCCTTCAGGCATTCCTGCACCATCGCACCCCAGGCAATAAGTGTTACATCTGTTCCCTCGCGCCGGACAATCGCCTTTCCGATTGGCACTGTGAAATCATTTTCAGGCACCTCTTCCTTTATTGCGCGGTAGAGTTTTTTTGGTTCCAGATAAATTACCGGGTCTGGGTCGCGGATCGCTGCGGACAGCAGGCCCTTTGCATCGTATGGCGTGCTTGGCACAACAACCTTCAGGCCGGGAATGTGGCAGAAAAAAGTTTCCGGCGATTCGGAGTGGTGCTCGAGCGCGCGGATCCCGCCCCCGCATGGTATGCGCAGGACAAGCGGGCACGTGAATCTGCCGCGGGAGCGGTTGCGGATTCTGGCCGCGTGGTTGTAAAGCTGGTCTATCATCGGAATCGCGAATCCGTCAAACTGCGCCTCTGCAACTGGCTTTATGCCGCCGACCGCCATGCCAATTGCGGAGCCGATAATTCCGGTTTCTGCAAGCGGCGTGTCAATCACTCTTTCGGGCCCGTACAGCTTCAGCAAATTTTCAGTTGCCCTGAACACACCGCCGTCTACCCCAACATCCTCTCCAAGAACGATAACTTTTTTGTCGCGCTTCATCTCCAGCCTTAGCGCGAGATTGATTGCCTGAACTAGCGTTAATGTTGCCATATTTAATATTATTTAATACTATTTAATTGTTCTTTTAGATTCCAATCCATCGGACCCGCAGGGGAGAAGGCTTTCTCCCCTTCAGGTGGACGCTCACCCTGATTCCCCTCTTCTTGCCTGCGGCAGAGTAATTTATCCATTTTAATTTTCCTTTATTTTATTTAATTGTTCTTTTAGATTCCAATCCATTTCTGAATATGTAAAATTGAAGATTGATTCAACGGGCTGCGGTTCTATGCCTTCTGCAGCTTTTACTGCTTCGCTGATTTTTTTCTGGATGTCTGCTTCGAGTTTTTTCTGGTAGGCCTGCGTCCATAATTTTTTTTCTTCCAAGTATTTTTGCAGCCGCGTTATCGGATCTTTTTTCCGCCACTCTTCAACCTCTTTTGCGCTTCTGTATTTTGACGAATCGTCAGCGGTTGTGTGGTCGCCAAGCCGGTAGGTAAACGCTTCTATGAACGCCGGCCCTCCGCCGGAGCGCGCAGAGTTTACAGCGTCCAGCGTTGCCTTGTAAACCGCAAGTACGTCGTTGCCGTCAACCTGAATTCCTGAAAAGCCGTACGCGATTGCTTTTTGTGCCAGTGTTTTGGACGCGGTCTGCTTTGAAAGCGGAACTGAGATTGCATACTGGTTGTTGTTGCACAAAAAAACAACAGGCAGCTTCCATGTGCCGGCAAGGTTCATCGCCTCGTGGAAATCGCCTTTTGAAGTCGCGCCATCGCCAAGATAAACAAGGACAGCAGACTTTTTTTTCTGGTATTTTAGCGCGTATGCCATCCCAACCGCGTGCGGCAGCTGCGTTGAGACTGGCACGCAAATCATAAAGTTGTTTATGTTTTCAGGAATCTGCTGGCCGCGCTCATCGCCCATCCAGTAGAGCAGATATTTTTCTGGCGGAAGCCCGCGCACCAAATGTGAGCAGATCTCGCGAAAGTAAGGAAACATCCAGTCTTCCTGCTGGAGCGCGAACGCAGAGCCGGCCTGCGCCGCTTCCTGCCCTTCAGAACTCGGGTAGGTGTACATCCTGCCTTCGCGCTGCAGGCTCAGGCAGGTCCTGTCAAGGAGCCGGCCATAAACCATTGTTTCGTAAAGATACAGGACGTCCTTGTCAGACAGTTTTGGCATCAGCCTTCCGTCTACCTTGCCCTGCTCGTTAAGAATCTGCAGATAGGGCACTTCAAACCTTGCAAGCGATTTCAGTGGCATAGCTTGAATTGCCCCTGCGGATTTATAACGTTAACTCGCCTCAAAGGGCGAGTTAACGGAATGGAAAAATCCGCACATCTCATGCTTTTGCGGATTTTTTCATAAGGTTTGTTTAGAGCTTTGTTTAGGCTTTGTTGAAAATCTCTGTTTTTGTCAGAATTATGCCTTACTCACTTCGTTCGCCGCCGCCGTTTGAAGCTAAAGCTTCAAACATAAAATGGCGGCGACAGTCATAATTCTGACTCTTTCAACAAAGCCCTTTATTTAGCAAAATTTATAAATGTCCTTTGGTGTTTTATAAAATGGCTAAGCAACCCCGCATCAGGATTTACACAACAGTCAGCTGCCCGTACTGCCACATGGCAATGGAGTGGTTCAAGCAGAACAAAGTTACTTATGAGCAGATTGATGTCACAACAGACGAGCGGAAGCAGAAGGAGATGATTAACTTGAGCGGGCAGATGGGCGTGCCAGTCATCGCAGTCGGCGATAAAAATCCGAAAATCATAATTGGATTCCGGGCGGATCAGTTGCGGAAGGCGATACTGGCTTCTTAATCTGCAGCGGATGCTGCCTGCGAGCATTCTCGAGAGTGACTAAATTTTCTAATTCTATTGGCGGCCGGGCATCTTTAAAATTCACAATAACACGTACTCGCGTGCTGTCTGGTTGTATAGCACGAACTACTAAAAGTCGTTCTACATTTGAGCTATATGTTTCAAATCGGCGGCCTGAGCTTGAGTGGCCAGGCTCACCCAACACTAATAGTCCTGCCTCTGTAAGTTTATTAACGAGTCTGTAGGCTACAGCTATTGGTATGCCAGTACGTGCCGATATATCCTGCGTCCTGATCGGTGTTTCGCCAGCAGTGTGTGCATGGACTAGTGGATAATATGGATGTTCTACTAATGACACAATTCTTTCTGCGTACTCTTGTGTTTGTCTGGCACGTTCTGCATCATCCATAGAAAATTCCAAGCAGATAGCTTTTTAAAATTATAACATATATAAATTTATATGGCTAAAGCAACCTTTGTCTGCCCAGAGTGTAAGGCAAGCTACAAGATGGACATCCCAAAAGATGTCTGTGTCGGCTTCACGTTCTGCAAGGCCTGCGGGAAAAGGATTCTGGCAAAGAAAGGGGACTGCTGCGTTATATGTTCTTACTCGGATAAGAAGTGCCCGGTGCACAAAGAAGGACACTGAACATTACGAATTATTTCAGGTTGCTGGAATCATAGCGTTTCTTGCCGTCTTTATAATACACCCAAACTTCAAATACATCGTGTGTGCGGTGAACGTCTATCTCGGAAACGTCTGTTGATAAAAATGTTCCCAGATAGAGCTGCTGATACTTTTGTCCGGGTGGCGGGCGGTGCTCTATGCGTATCAGATCGGCAAAAATCATCAGGCTCAATAATTTGTGATAGTTGCTTTTACTGCCGCCGATTTCACGTACGAGATCGCTAAGCGTATGCGGCTTGCTTGCAAGCGTGTTTAAAACCGCCAGGGCGCGCTCATCGTCCCAGATGCGCATTATGACGTGCGCGAGGCCGCCTGAATCTATTTGCATGAGTAAACAAACCAAAAATAGTTTTAAAAAGCTTTTTGGCTTCGCAAAGCTTAAATAATATGAAACAGAAACAGGTTTATGGCCAAGACTTATGACATTCTAATTATCGGTGCAGGCCCTGCCGGCCTGACTGCGGCAATCTATGGTGTCCGCGCGGGAAGAAGTGTTTTAGTGGTTGGCGGAAAAACTCCTGGCGGGCAGTTAATGCTGACCACAGATGTTGAGGACTACCCTGGATTTGTTGATGCTGTGCAGGGGCCTGAGCTTGTGCAAAGGATGCGCGGGCAGGCCTCGCGTTTGGGCGCAGAGTTCTTCGATGACAATGTTACAAAAGTTGGTTTTAAAAAATCCCCGTTCACACTTGAAACCGACGAGAAAAAAAAGTTTTCTGCAAAGTCTGTTATAATTGCGGTCGGCTCCGCGTACAAGTGGCTCGGCATTCCATCAGAATTAAAGTTCAAGGGCAACGGCATCTCAACGTGCGCGGTCTGCGATGGATATTTCTTCAAAAATAAAGATGTTGTTGTAATCGGCGGCGGCGACACCGCGATGCGCGAGGCGCTGTTTCTGTCAAAGATTTGTAAAACTGTTACAGTGATTCACCGCCGCGACGTGCTGCGCGCGCAGGCTGTTTTGCAGGAACGCGCGAAGGCAACAAAAAATATCAAATGGATTTGGAATTCCGAAGTGCTGGAATTTTTAGGCGATAAAAAATTATCTGGGATTAAAATAAAAAACACCAAAACCCACCAGACTTCAACTTTGAAAATTGATGGCGCGTTTGTCGCGATCGGCCATGAGCCTTCAACTGGATTTTTGAAGGGCCAGCTCGAGCTCGATTCAAAGGGATATATTACTATGAGAAGTCAGACTGAAACCTCTGTGCCTGGCGTTTTTGCTGCGGGTGATGTTAAGGATTTCCGCTACCAGCAAGCTGTTACCGCGGCCGGCTTTGGCTGTATGGCTGCGATGGACGCGGATAACTACTTGCACGGGTTTAGGGCAGTCAGTGAAGCAGCCAGAAAAAAGCAAAAGAAGTAAGTATGCTGGAAGTATACTCACGGCATACTTGCTACAAACTACTAAAATGGCAAATCCAACAAGTTCTGGGAAAAAACTAATTGAGTTTTACGGTGACGGCTGCCCGCACTGCGATGACATGAAACCGCTTGTTGCGCGGGCGGAGAAGGAGCTTGGCGTAAAGTTCGAGAAGTACGAAGTCTGGAACAACATGCAGAACGCGAAGATTATGGACAGCTATGACAAAGGCAGGTGCGGCGGCGTGCCATTCTTTTTTAACACTGCAACCAGCGAATTTATCTGCGGTTCTACGGATTATGGCACTTTCAAGAAGTGGGCGATAAAAGGCTAGCCCGCAGCCCGATAGTTTTATAAATGCAATACTGACCATAATATCAAAAATGGCAGCAACAATTACAGAATATGAATTACAATGCCAGGCAAAAAAGCCAGCAATACCTGGCGCTTCTGGCAGAATGTATGAGCTTTACAAAAAAAGCAAGCCAGTCGGAAGCATATTTTGGGGCGAACAAACGCTTGTGTTTGCTTCGGCAAGCGTAGACCAAGTTGCTGATTCGCTTTTAGGCATTGCCAATAATTTGGCACACAGAGTTAGAATAGAAGGCTGGCATATGCTTCCCGGCGACAAAAAAACATTTACCGTGGAGAAAAAATAAAATGACGCTAGAACTTGAATCTACGATTATGGGTGAGATTGGATTTCATAGCCCGCCGAATTGGTATGCTGGCAGTGGTTCATGTGTACCAATACGCGAAAATGCCGCAAAGCGCCTGCCAGGCGTAATTACTAAATATAACAAAGCCGGCCAGGAAATTGCTCCCCCGCAGGCTAGCTTAATCGCGCTTGTAGGGCGCGCCGCGCAAACGCTTGACAAAAGCGAGTTTTCGTTAGATAAAACGTGGAAGATCGCTTCTGATGTTATTCAGGCGCACATAGTGTTCGCACATGTTCCGAAGGACGGGCTGGCTAAAAAAGTTGCGCAAACAGAAGCAACCATATTAGAAGTTTATTTTGGAGAAAGCGGGATAGAAAATCCATACTCTTGGAACGAAACAAATATGCAGTTAGCACGGCCTTCAAACGAGGAAGAATAAAATGGCAGCTAAAAAATACGCGCTGAAAAGTATAGGAATAATCTCGCTGGCAAATTTTTACGCAATCTTTATGGGAATAATTTATTTTTTCGTTGGATTTATTTATGCCGCGCTAAATCTCGCTAACTTGGGTTTTTTGTGGATTATAATTTTGCCGCTGGCAGGCCTGCTGTTTGGCTTTTTGATGGGCATCATAACTGCATTTGTTTTCAACCTGATTGCCGGCTGGCTTGGCGGGATTGAGTTTGAGGCCGAGCGCAGAAGATTTAAATAGCTAATACTTTTTATCTTAATATGCAGAATCGTAAGTTGGGGGCTTTGCTCGTAGGTTTCGGTACGGTAGTCGGTGGCCTCTCGCTGCTCTCGATATTTGACTTGGGCAAGCAGTCCATCGCGTATGGCTGCAACCCATCTATGGCCTGCCAGGGTGTCGCATCTTCCCTTGGTGTTAGCCATGTGATTGTCGGCCTGATTTCCGCGCTTATATCGCTCGGCGCGTATCTAATGTTCTTCTCGCGCAGCGAGGAAATAGTTTTGCAGAAACTCGAGGAGACAAAGGAAATAAATCTTGGTAATGAAAAATTCGCTGTCCTGCTCTCCGCGCTCACCGAGGACGAGAGAAAGGTTGTCGAACTCATAAAAGCAGAGCCGGGCATCTCACAGCACATGGTAACGCTGAAGACCGGCTTCAGCAAGGCAAAGGTTTCCGGACTAATGCAAAATCTAGAGAAACGGAATTTAGTAAAGAGGGAAGATTCCGGGAAGACACTGAACGTCTACTTAATGGCGGCGAGTTAAACCCACATTTTCTGATGAGTTTTAGTTAGCACGGGGCGTTATCTGCCTTGAAATGTGGCCGCACTTACAACTGAAAAAATATCATCGTGCTTATTTCTAAAACTTTTAAATACTTTTATATTCATCGTTCCGTTCGGGTAATTTGTTTCTTCTTGGATCATTATTAATTCAGTCGCAACTAAAATAAATTCCACAGAATACTGACCGTATTTATTTAGCTCTTCAAATTGCGCCAAATCTTTTGCGTTGTAAACTTGTAATGAGGGCGGGAATTTATTTTCCGGCTTCAATTTCTTCATCATAGCTATTAGATAATCAACAAGCTTCAAAGTTAATTCTTTGTTTCTGCTTAGCTTCATGTACAAATCAATAATGATGTGGATGTGTTTAGGTGTTCGCACTCTTTTGTCCGGCTCTTGATAGTGAACGCGGAAATCAAACGGTGATTCTTTCTTTTTGCCTTTTGAAACCAAAATCTTTACGCCTTCTTTGGTTGTGTGCATCAATACATGATCCATGCGCTCAAAACACTAAATCTTTATATATGTATTATGTATATTTATGCGCATAAGTGTTGAGAATGTCAAAAGTGCCATTGAATATAACTGTTGATAGTGAATTGTTAGTTAAATTTAGAGAACTTTGCAAGAAGTTAGATATAAAAATCTCAACAAAGATAAATACCTTGATTAAAGAGTGGCTTGAAAGAAATGGTTAAAACTAAACACAAAATAATCATCGGCGATTGTTTGGAAAAATTAAAAAATATTCCAGCAGATAGCGTAGATTTAGTTTTTGCCGATCCACCCTACAACATGTCAAAGAAGCAAGGCCTTGGCTGGAAATACAGCAAGCACGTAACCATGCAGGAAAATTGGGATATGTTTTCCAAAGATGAATTTTTTAGTTTTAATTTACGATGGATTGCGGAATGCCTGCGCGTGCTGAAGCATGGCGGGAGCTTATGGGTTTGCGGTTCGTTCCATAACATTTATCAAATTGGATTTATTTTGCAAAATTTCTTCACCGACATAAAAATAAACAATAGTGTTGTTTGGTTTAAGCCAAACGCCCAGCCAAACATAACTTGCAGGATGTTTACAGAAAGCACGGAGCATTTAATCTGGGCATCTAAAAATGGAATTGGCAAGAAGTGGAAATTTAATTACACAGATACAAAAAATCTAATCTCTGATGAAATAAATCCAAAAGGAAAGCAAACGAGAAATGTGTGGAGCATTGCATTAACTCCAAGAAGCGAAAAATGGGCAGGCGAACACCCAACACAGAAGCCAGTTGAGTTGCTGCGCAGAGTTCTACTGGCCTGCACAGACGAAGGCGATACTGTGCTTGATCCATTTTTAGGCTCCGGTACAACATCATTCGTAGCAAAAACGTTTGGCAGACATTCGATTGGGATTGAAAAAGAGGCAAAGTATTTGCCAATTATTCAGAAAAGACTGAGTCCGGCACAGAAGAGAATTGGGGAAGAAGCGGAGATTGAGATAATAAGATAATGGAACAGCCATTCGATTTGTCAAATATCAGCTTACCGATTGCAACATTACTCGGAGCTGCATGGCTAATTAGCAAAGGAAATAATTTGGGTTGGATAATTTTAGGTTTTGGTTTCTTTTGGTGGATATTAGATCAAATAATAAAGTGGTTGCGGATGGAATATTACTATAGACATCGTATATAATTGTACCAGCTATGCCCTCGATTTTCTTCCGCTCCACCTCTGCGAAGGGCAGACCACTATTTTTAATTATTTTAGTCGAGATTTGCAATTATAAACCGTCCCAAACCAATTTGAACCGAAAGGAAGCCCTAGCTGCCCCCGCTCGCCAACGGTCTCGTAGCTAAATTATATATTAGTGCAGTTTTACTAATTGCCATGGAAACACGTGAGCCGAGTAATATATTTGAGCTGGCCATCCGCATTCTAAAGCAAAGGCGGTATGCCCTCGTGACATTAGCGGGGTTTGCCGGCTTCTTTGTTCTCTACTCTTTCATCTCGGGCTTCTGGCAGATCCCGGGCATCAGCCTTCGATTTGTGCGGGACACGCCGATAACTGCGTATGATGTACTTTACATTGTGCTGGTCGCGGTTTTTGCTGGCCTGCTTATCACGCTGCTAAAGTACAAAGCAGATGAAGTTAGACTCAAAACTGAGAAGGGAGTTGCGGGTGTCGGTGCGCTCATCGCCGGAATTTTCAGCGCGTCCTGCCCGGTCTGCCAGGGTGTTGCGATCGCTGCATTCGGCACAACCTTCTTCTCTGTTCCGTTCGGCCCGCTCGTGCCTTACATCAGCGTGCTGAAGATTGTCGGGCTTGCCACGCTCGTGCTTGCTATATATTTAACTTTAGATAGTATTTACACAAAAACATGTAGGATATAGGCTGCTATGAAAAACATTTTAAACCCTATGCTGTCTCTGCTCGTGATGGACGATTCAGATAATAAACAACCAGAACAGCCACGCCCGCATACAACTGCAAAACACAAGGGTAATCTTGTTTCGTTTTTATATAATAATAATGTTGCCTTTGGATTGATTATTGTTCTTGTGGCGCTGCTTGCAGTCAATGGATTTCTTATTCAAACTATCGGTGGGCAGGGCGGCTCTGTAACACTCAGCGCAGACCTGCACTATGATGCAAAAACCACGCTCAAGCCGATGCCGCTTGCCACGGGTGAGCAGCCGAGAATCTCCGGTTACAGGAGCATAGTCAAGCCGCTGCCAACAATCAGCGAACTGCCAATTACTGCATCCACTGGAGACGTTGTAAAGGATTTAATAAATAATATAATTCCGCGCGGGACGCCATGGTACGGCTCCGAAGCCGGTGTTTCATTTGATGACCCGCTCACTGCACAAAAGTTATGGGCTAAGGCACAGGCAATCCAGCTCTCCGCGGATGAACAGAAACGCTGGGGCAGGATTGTAAACTCATTCACATGCGACTACTGCTGCGGCTCGCCGCAGAGGCCAACAATAATAACACACTGCGGCTGTGCGCACTCCAAGGCGGCACAGGGTATGGCAAAATGGTTCATCAAAAACTACGGAGATAAATATTCTGACGAGCAGATTTACGGGGAGCTGGCCAGATGGTATGCGCTGTGGTATCCGGGGCCGACTGTGAAGAGAATAGTTCAGGAGCTGCAGGCATGAAAAAAATATCGTTGTTGATACTAGGCGCAGTCTTACTATTGAGTTTAAGTTTAGTTAGCGCAGCCACGCAGCAGGAGCTCACCGAAGCCAAAAATCTGATTGATTCCAAAGCAGACTGCAAAAGCTTATCGGATTCTCAACTAGAGCTCATTGGCGAATACGATATGGAGCAGATGCACCCCGGGCAGAGCCACGAGGCAATGCACGCCATGATGGGTTTCAAGGAAGGGGACAGCCAGGAACAGCAATTCCACATCAAACTAGCTCGAGCAGAATATTGTGGCGAGGAAAATGTTTTTGGGCCTGAAGGTATGATGGGTGGAGGAATGATGGATATGATGGGCGGGCAAAATATGCAAAGCAATATGATGGGAAACTTGCGTGGCATGGGTTATTGGAACTTTATTAATATTGTTTATGTAGTTTTATTATTAGGTGTTACAGTTTTGGTTTATCTGGGAATTTACAAGCTCTGGCGCTGGGAACCGAAACATAAGAAAGATTCTGATCATAATAACGGAGGAAAAACGCAAGCGAAATGAGTTTCGCTGCGCCACACTCCGAAGGAGTTATGGAAATGGAAAGAAAAGAACTACTGGTTGTCGTGCTGATAGCTGTGCTGTTGGTAACGACTGCGATACAAACTGCGTCGCTCCTAGGAATGGGCGGCGGTTCAATAAGCAGCGGGTCAAAATCGATTTCGGCTACAAGTTCAGCACCGCAGCAAAGCGCGTCAAGCAGTCCAGCACAACGGACAAGCTCGGCAAGCCTAAATGACCTGCCAGGCATGGTTGGCGGCTGCTGAAATGAGTGTTTTGTCGGGTTTGCGCAAAGCAAACCCGGCCGCGGAGGGATCAGGACAAAGCAAAATTCTGCGGAATTTGCTTGTGCCACGAAAGCTTCGCTTTCATTGGCGCGCTCGAAACTGGGGGAACCCGCAGGGTGCCCGCGGTTCAGAAATGGAGCAAAAAATAGAACATGTGCTGTATCTGCTATTAGCTGCAGCTGTAGTCCTATCGCTGATAAACTCTGGCATCGTTGTGAACAGCGCGCTGGCAAGCCGAGAGGCTGCAAAATTAGCGGAAGAAGCAGCAAAGCCTGCAAATATTGATGTAATCACAATTACCGCAAACGCCTGTACAGATTGTTTTGACATAAATGCAATTGTTGATAATCTGAAGAAAGCAAATATAAAAATAGATTCTGAAAAAATCATTGATACCTCGTCCAGCGAGGCAAAACAATTAATCGCTGATTATAAAATAAATAAACTGCCGACGATTATTGTGACTGGTGATGTTGGCAGGCAATCCGTGAAAAGCTTCTTCGGCGCTGGCTGGCAGGCCACAGAAACATCTGCTGTTTACACTGGACAGCTTCCGCCATACGCAGACGCGGCTGGCGCTGTGAAAGGTCTGGTTGGTATAACGCGGATTGTTGACAGAAACTGCGAGAAGTGCGGTGACCTGTCAAACGTGCTAGATTTCTTCAAGCAGGCCGGCGTGAAATTCTCATCAGAAAAAATACTTGACTATGATTCGGCGGAAGGAAGGGAATTAACTAACAGGTTTGGCGTGGAAAGATTGCCGGCGATGGTAATTTCAAAGGATATTTTAGAATATCCGGTTGTGGCGGAGGTGTGGCCGCAGCTTGGCGCTGAGGAAAAGCAAGGAATGTACGCGCTGCATGCAACAAGCCCGCCCTACCGCGACATTAAACAAAATAAAATAATCGGACTGGTAACTGTTGTTTACCTGTCAGATAAATCATGTACAACGTGCTATGATGTAAAAACAAATAAACAGATACTAGAAAACTTTGGAATTGCGCTAAACTCTGAATCAGATATAGACGTTTCGGATACGGCTGGCAAGACACTCATCAAAAAATACTCAATAACAAAAGTTCCAGTCATACTTGTTTCGCCGGAGGGCAAGGACTACGCGCGGTTCGTCTCCGCCTGGCGGCAGGTAGGCGACGTTTCGGAGGACGGCTGGCACATCATGCGCAACCCAAATGTTCTCGGGACTTACAAAGACCTGACAACCGGGCAAGTAGTTACGCCGCAGCAGGCCGGGGCCGCAAGCTAAACCATGGACCACAAACACAAACTTTATTTTGGTATTGGTGTCATAATATTGATACTCATAATTGGAATAATTTTTGTTAACTTTGGTCCGCGGGCTTCTGTGAAGCAAGCTTACAGTGTACCTGGCCCTGAAGAAGTTGTGCGCCAGTATTTTGAATCCTGGGGCAATAAGAACTGGCCTGATATGTACGCAACAATCTCAGATGGTTTCAAGCGAATAGACGAAAATGCGAAAGATCTCGCCTCTTTTAGAAATTTTGCAAGTGCGCAGGGTATAACTGGCGTTAACATAATAACTATAAAAGAAAAATCAAATGACGGCCGCACAGCAACTGTTGCCTACTCAGTTAATTTTATTCTAAGCGATGGAAGTAAGAGACAGTTCAGCGACAGCTTCACGCTGAAGTTCCGGGATGGTGATATAATTCGCGGCTGGAAACTCATACATCCGTACGGGAAAAATATAGATGCAAGTTAAATTAATAGCAGAAATTACTGCATTTACGGCTCTTTAAAAAATTTTTTTGCGTGCACTTGCCTGTGCCAGGGATCGTTCAGCAATTCGAGCAGCGTATTTTTATCCGCGTTCAGTCTTTGGAGTTCATTCTCAGTTAAGTGCTGTGCCAGCTCCGGAAATATATCCTGCAGTGGCTGGCTTCTGACAAGCCGTTTCAGCTCGCTCATATTCCACTGTTTTTTGTATATCATTTTCAGGCCGCCAAAAAATCTGCGTTTAAGTATTTCTATTTCTACATTGTTAAAATCATAATTAGTATCTGGATACGCAGTTATCGAAATACTGCCAAGGCGATAGTAAGGCAGTATGCTGCATTCAATCGGCGGCATAAAGTTTATATAATACTGAAGTTTAAATACTTGATGGCCAAACTTTCTATAGCACTGATTTTAATAACTGTAATCGCGCTGAGCGGCTGCGTCGGTGGCACAACTGAAAAAAGCGCAAGTGACGGCTCGGTAAAAATTATACCGCTGGCAATCGCGCACACCGGTTATAGCCCAAGCACAATAACAGTAAACAAAGGAGATTATGTAAAAATTCAGGCTGTTGCCGCGGTAGGCACTAGCACGCATGCCCATGGCGTAACAATAGATGAGTACGGAATTAACAAAAAAGTTACCACTGAGGATCCGGCTTCACCTGAAGTAATTGAATTTTTGGCTGACAAGGCTGGCACTTTCAAAATATACTGCGGCACGTGCAAGGAAGGAATTTTCGGAGCTGAACATCCTAAGATTGAAGCCAAGCTGGTTGTTAAGTGATGGCGGCCAGCCTGGAAAAAAGAGTTTTGGCGATAGAAGAACGCAATAAACACGTAGAGGCTGACAAGGCTTGGGAGAGGAGTTACACAAGACGTATCTTATTGGTAATTTTTACATATCTTGCGATTGGCTTTTACTTGCAGGCAATTAATATTGCAAATCCGTGGCTGAATGCCATCGTGCCAGCCATCGCGTTTATGCTGTCCACGCTGACACTGCCGATGTTCAAGAAGGCGTGGTTAACGTTTAGAAAAATTTATTGATTACTGGAACCAACATATCTGCAGCTACCAATCCTAAAACAAGATTATACTGCGGCAGGAAAAAACTGAATGCGACGGCTGCGGCTGCCGCGATTATTCCGAATATAATCCTGCCCTTCTGCGTGTCTGGTGATGTTTTCGGCTCGGTAAGCATGAAAAACCCGAAGAAGTAGGCCGCGCTTTGTGCCACCAGAAAATCTATTATCTGGCTTGGAAAGTTAAAAACTGCTGTTAGCAGAATATAAGTAAGTAAAAATGTAATTGGCAGCTCCAGCCGCCTCAGTTTGTAAATTACAATAAATCCCAAAATTACCGGCAGCCACCATATCACGCTGCCTTGCCAGCCATGGGAAGCCGGCAGGAAAAAAGGAACGATGGCCAGCGCGAGATTTGCCGGATTGAAAATATGTTTATTGTGGGCGCGAATTATATGTTTCAGCGCTATCGCCAAGGCTGCTGCGATCGCAACTATATACAACTTGTTTGCCGACAGAACTAATGTTATTATAAAACCAGTTACAATTGGTGATTTCCAGTAAAAATCAAAATTCTTGTGTTTTACGTAGTTTATCGCGGCGTCCAGTATGACTGCAGTTGCGATCGCTATGACTGCGGCCATAACAATTTGCTGTGATTTTGAAAAATAAGCTGAAACTATCGTGATAATAACCATCGCCAAAATCATTAAATTGTAAACATCGGAAAAAAAGTTACGTATTACATCAAATGGCCTGTGCTCCGCCTCAAAAATCGCTTCTTTTGCCCTTGCAGTGCCAATATCCTTTCCCAAATATTCTATGGTTCTTGTTTTAACTTCCCCGCCCTTTCTTTTCGATTCTTTTAGATAGTAATATCGCCTGCCTTTGATTTTCCTTTTTTCTATGTATGCCATTGCGAGTTACGTATTACATATTTCTGGGTTGCGTATTACGTTCATGAAATATCGCGGTGTGTTTCGTACATAAACGCTGCGTCTTTGTCATGCCTTTTCAGCTCGGTTGTTGTCTTTCTAAAAATGTCCGACGTGTTTACGCAAATTTTTTTCTTTGATTCGGCCTTTACCCATTTTGTGATTCTGCCGGCAACAGATTTCGCCACGTTCTCGCAGGCTTTTTTGCTCAGGCGAACAACGAAGCAGGCTGCATAAACTGAGCCATATACTTTTTTTTCGTCGTACTTTTCTATGCGGCCTTTCCTCTTGACTACGCAGTGTTTCGCCATTTTTTCTCCCAAACCATATTTTATGAAAAAATCCGCAAAACTCCGCCCTTTAGGGCGCGGGATACGCGGATTTTTCCATTCAGCCAAAATTCGTTTTGGCTGACCAGTCGAACTTTGTTCGAACTGTTCCTCAAAATCGCGGTTAAGCGAGCAGCGATTTTGAGTTATATGAATGTTATTGTTCCGTTTGCTATTAGTATGAGCAGCCAACCTAAAAAGATGAGCAGCACGCCTGACGCGAGGCGCATCAGCGGCCTGTTACGGTGTTTCCATTTTTTAATTACATGAATTTTTGTGCCAAAATAAGTAAGCATTAATATTGCTATCAGCGGCAATACAAAAATAAAGTTGTATAATACCAGAAGGAGGAATGCTGTTAAGTCAAACTGCTGCGAGAGCAGCGCGATTATTGCGAGATATGGCGCGCCGGTACAAGGCAGTTCGACGCCGGCCACGAATGCGCCGAGAAATAAAATGCCTGGCAGGGTGATTTTTTTTGTATAATCTGAAATTTTCTTTGACATCTCGGGCGGAATTGAGAGTGTGAAGCCGCGCCCATACCAAAAATAGTCTTTGATTTCTACCAGGCCTGCAAACACAATTATGGAAGCAACAGCAATCGCCAAATACTCTGACAAATACAGCGGAATGCGGCTGAAAAAATACACTAAGCCGAGGCCGGCCGCCAGGTATGTTGCGAAAACTGCAGATATATATAAAAATCCGTATGTCAGGAGCTTTTTCCTTACATGGGAAGCTGTCAAGATCGATACTAATAAAATCAGCACGCCGATTGCGCACGGATTTATTGAGTCAACCGCTGCAGTTATTATTACTGCGCCAAGCGTTGGAATGGATGCAGCAACTGCCATTACGCGCCACCTCTGACTCTCACAACAAGCAGGCCATCTTCGCTGAGCTGTGTCTCTGAAAATACAAATTTTATTTTATCTCCCGGAGGCACTGTCGAGTATGGTGAGATTATATAATCCTGCGCGTTTTCTTGCAGCCTGCCATTGACAAAAACATACCACTTTGCAGGCCTGCCGTTGCACAAATCCCCATTTGTTAATTTTTTGTAGCCGTGCTCCGTAGGCAGGCCGAGCGTGCCATCAGTAAATTCGCCGCCGACTGACTCGAAGTACTCGTGCAGGCTGGCCTGCTCCAACTTCAGAAGAACGCCCTCAACATGAATTCTATTATCGCCATGTTCATGCACTGTTGGATCGCCGACAAAATTTTTCAGGCCTGCCGGCTTGGCAAGCTCATATTTCTGGCCGCACGCAAATATTTCATAGTCTGCATGCCAGTGGACTGGGCCGTGGCTCTCTGACTTAACGTTGAGGTAGACTGTTGTTGCTGACAGATATGCTGTTGAAATTACAATCGGCACAGATATTATCAAAAATAAAATCTTTTTGTGGCTTTCTTTTAATTTCGTAAGCGCCAATGACGCAACGATTGCAGCAATAAAAACTGCAGCCGCAAAAATAAGCAATATATTCGGGTCGATTAAATTAAGCTGGCCCCAGACATCTTCTTCTGTCCCGTGGGCAAGAGCCGACGGCAGCACGGCGGCTAGCAAAAGCAAGAGTACTTTTTTAGTGGCCATGTTATTAGCTGGCAGTCTGGGTTTAAAAATTTTACAGAAGCAGTTTTACCTGCGAATATAACTGCAGGGCCAAAACAGCGAGGAGGGCAAACACAACCAACACACCAAGGCCGGCCGCCAGGGATTTTAATGCCTTTGACTTAGCAATACCTGCAAACCGCACCATACGTACCTTTGCTTTTCTTCCGGATTTTTCTTTTTCGCTTAGCTGCCATTGCCTGCTCCGTTGGGCTGCATCCTGATCTCCTTAGCCAAATCCTTCACGGTATCATTCCTGCCGGCAAGCACTGCTGAAAAAAGTTTTTTCATCGTGTCATTCTTTAACTGCAGCTGCTGCCTGGCCAGCTCTTCTTCAGATATTTCCTGCTGGCAATGCGGACATTTAATCGCGGCCATTTGCCTCGAATAAAGATGGGTGTTTAAATAGTTTTCGCGACCGATTAGCTTTTAAACCCACAATAATGCTCTTGCTTAGGTATTAGTAGTAGAAGAGTAGTCGGCAAGCAAGTGACGAGTTCTAAGCCTAATACACAATTGAAAGGAGAGTGTAAAATGGCATTCCAGGGAAGAGGCCAAAGAAATTTTGGACCTAGAGAAATGCATCCGGCAAAATGCTCTGAGTGCGGCGCAGACTGTGAAGTCCCGTTCGTACCATCAGGCGACAGACCAGTATACTGCCGTGACTGTTTCCAGAAAAGAAAACCAGCACAGTAAGAAAAAGTAAGCTAAACTAGTTTTAATGTTTTTTTCTTTTAAATCTTAATTTTGCAGCATTAAAAACACCCATGGGTGTTGGCTGAAAATATAGGCTGCGCCTATAACGCTCAGCAAGCCAGCGGACACCATCTACCGGCAGTTTTCCAGTTTGCTCTTTGATAACAGCCAACAGACTAGCGTAAAAATTAGGTTCTAGTGAGTATAGATTAAGCCTGCTGTCCAAAGCTGCAGGAGATTTTCTGAAAAGCGCATCCCGGTCGCGCGCCGTGCCAGCATACACATAGTGGCTGCTGTTAAACGCTATATCAAACAACTCTGCAACTGTGTTGGCAAGCACCCTGGACTGTGTCGGCGCATTATTCCGCGTCACGAGAGCAAGCGCGGCATAGCATACTGTGCGTTCAAGGTTTCTATTCATAAGTCTGGATAAGTGTCGAAAACTTTTAAAACCTATCTGCCCAAGCAAACACGTGCGAATTCGCGACCTTGGACTATTTGTAGCGATTTATTTTTAATTTTCATTTGTTTATTTATTCAATCAGTTTATTTCCGCTGCGACGAGACAAAAAGTTAAACCTCGCCAAAGGTTACAAACATTTAAACGCTGCAATTGCATGCACTTTTTTGGGTTGGAAGTAAATGCAGAAACTAAAGAGAAGCCTTGGCCTGTTTGAAACCACTTTTTATGGTGTTGGCGTGATAGTGGGCGCAGGCATTTACGCACTGATAGGAAAGGCAGCCGGCCTGTCAGGCAACGCAGTCTGGCTCTCATTTATTTTCGGCGCAGTCATCGCTGCCTTTACCGGGCTAAGCTATGCGGAGCTAAGCTCGATGTTCCCAAAGGCCGGCGGTGAATATGTTTACGCAGAAAAAGCGTTTAATCGCAGGCTGGCCTTCCTGCTTGGCTGGCTTATTGTCGTTGGCGGAGTCATAGCCGCAGCAACAATTTCTCTCGGGTTTGCAGGCTACTTCTCGGCCTTGTTTGGCACGCCATTAATACCAATAGCAATCGCAATCATTCTCGTTTTATCATTGATAAATTTCTGGGGCATAAAAGAATCCGCCATCGCAAATATTATTGCAACTGTCGTCGAGGTTGGCGGCTTAATAATAATATTAGTTCTCGGCTTAAAATATCTGGGAAGAGTAAATTATTTTGAGTTCACTCCGCAGCTCGGCTTTCCTGGCACTTTGAGCGCGGCCGCACTTATATTTTTTGCATATCTTGGGTTTGAAGATATCGTGCGCCTGTCAGAAGAGACCAAAAATCCTAAGAAGATAATTCCGCAGGCACTTATACTTTCGGTTATAATTTCAACTATTTTATATATAGCAGTAGCTGTTGCGGCTGTCTCTGTTGTCGGCTGGCATGCCCTTTCGCAATCAGATGCTCCGCTGGCATTAGTTGCGCAAACCGCCCTTGGCCAGAAAGCATTTTTCATTCTGGCAGTAGTAGCCTTGTTCTCTACATTTAATACAATTCTAGTAACATTAATCGCAACATCGCGAATGCTTTACGGGATGTCTGAGGAGCACGGCCTGCCAAAAATATTTTGTGCAGTCGACAAAAAGCGTTACACGCCGTGGTTTTCAATTATCATTACTTGTTTAGCAGCCATTACGTTTACATTGCTTGGAAAGATAGAGCTTGTGGCTGGCCTGACAGACTTCGCGCTTTTTGTGACGTTTGCTCTTGTTAATGCGGCGCTCATCTGGCTCAGGCATAAGCTGCCGAATGCGCCGCGGCCGTTCAGAACCTGGGCCCCGCTAGCCTGGCTCGGCATAATATTCAGCATCGCGATGCTTCTGTACTTAGATAAAATAGTGATTGCTGGCGGTGTCGCGATGGTGGTGGCTGGCCTGCTGGTGTATGAAGCAATTAAAAAAAGAATGTAATCAAACATAACTCAAAATCGCTGCTCGCACCTTATCCACGGACTAATGTCGAAAAATATTTTAATTTTTCGAGCACCTCGAAAATGCTTACGCATTTTCGTTGAGTTCGAACAAAGTTCGACTGGTCAGCCAAAACTCATTTTGGCTGAATGGAAAAATGCGGCTTAAAAGCCGGGGTTTTAGACCCGCATTTTTCCATAATAAACTTAATAAGGCAATTTAGATAAAACCAATCATGGCTACTGATCCAGTATGCGGAATGAATGTAAATGAAAAAACCTCAACAATAACAAAAGTTTCTGATGGTATAAAATATTATTTCTGCTCATCTAATTGTCTGGTTACTTTTGAAGCACCAGAAAGAGAGTTTAAGAATTTAAAAACCACTTTGATTATTTCTGGTGTTTTGACTGTAATTGTTCTGGCGCTGGCGTTTGTCCCACACCAGCACTTTTTGTATGAGCACTACGTCCTGCTCGCCCTAGCAACAGTTGTGCAGTTTTACGGCGGCTGGCGATACTACCGCGGCGCGTTTGATGCTGCAAAAGCAAAGACTGCAAACATGGACACGCTAATTGCGATCGGCACTAGCGCAGCTTGGGGCTACAGCGCGGCAGCGGTTTTCCTGCCAAATGTTTTAACTGGTGGATTATATTTTGATACATCAACTGCAATTATCACATTAATTTTGCTTGGAAAATTCTTTGAAGAGATTGCTAAGGGGCGCGCATCGCTTGCGCTGAAAGAACTTTTGGACCTTGCGCCGAAAACTGCAATCGTGATACGGGATGGACAAGACGTTGAGATTCCAATTTCTGAAATTAAAGTTGGGGATGTCTGCATAATCAAACCGGGGGAGAAAATTCCCGCAGATGGAATGATTATGTCTGGCCACTCATCTATTGATGAATCCCTCGTGACTGGAGAGTCGCTGCCTGTTTCAAAATCAATAGGTGATCATGTGATAGGAAGCACGATAAACAAGTCTGGCCTGCTAAAAATCAAAGCAACAAAGGTCGGCAAGGACACTGTTCTTGCGCAGATTATCGATCTTGTGAGTAAGGCGCAGCTTTCAAAAGTGCCAGTACAAAAACTAGCGGATCAAATTTCATCTTACTTTGTTCCTGTTGTGATAATGATTGCGATTCTTTCTAGCGCCATTTGGATTTATGCCGGACAGGATTATATTTTTGCGATGACTATCGCTATCGCTGTCCTGATAATTGCCTGCCCGTGTGCCCTTGGCTTGGCCACGCCGACCGCGCTTCTGCTTGGAACGAGCAAAGGCGCAGAGAACGGAATTTTAATCAGAAATGGCGAGGCGCTGGAACGTTCATCAAAAGTTGACACTGTTGTTTTTGATAAAACAGGAACCTTGACTGAGGGCAAGCCCAAGGTGACTGGCCTGCATTTTCTGCAGATTGAGAAGCCACTGTTCCTGAAGTACGCTGCAATTGCGGAGAAAGGCTCAGAGCACCCGCTGGCAAGAGCGATTGTTGATTATGCAAACGTCCGTGTAGAAAAAATAAAAGAAGCCGCAGCATATGAAACAATTCCCGGAAAAGGCATAAAAGCAAAATACCTGAACGGCACAATTCTTGTTGGCAACCGTGCTTTAATGAACGACGAAAACATTTTGCTCGGCGATCACAGCATCGGCATACATAACCTTGAACTCCGGGGCGAGACTATAGTGATTGTTGCGCACAACAAAAAATTCATTGGCGCGATCTCAATTGCGGATGTTGTAAAACAAAATGCAAAAAAAGCTGTTGACTTACTTGGCCAAAAAGGAATAGAAGTTTATATGATTACTGGAGACAACGAGCGCGTGGCTGAGCACATTGCTGGCCAGCTTGGGATCACAAAAATATTCGCGCGTGTTCTTCCGCAGGACAAGGAGAAGAAAGTTGCTTTGTTGCAGAAAGAAGGAAAGATTGTCGCTGCAGTCGGTGACGGAATAAACGACGCGCCGATGCTTGCAAAGGCAGATGTTGGGATTGCGCTTGGCTCTGGCACAGATGTTGCCAAGGAAACCGGCGGAATTGTTTTGATTAAGAATGATCCGCTGGATGTTGTTAAATCATTGAAGCTTGGCAGATATTCTATTGGTAAAATTAAACAAAATCTTTTCTGGGCGTTCGCCTATAACGTAGCCGCAATCCCGATCGCGGCCGGCATCTTGTATCCGTTCTTCGGTTTCCTGCTATCGCCGACAATCGCAGCGTTTGCGATGGCGTTTAGTTCTGTGACTGTGGTGGGGAATTCGCTGTTGATGAAAAGGTTTGAGCTAAATTCTTAATTTGCGCGCTTTAAGTGATATCGCCGCGATTATCTGGCGCAAGGCTTCCGCTTCGAGCGGCTTTTTATCGCTAGAATTAACAATAGTTTGCAATCGCGATCTTGCTAAATCTGCGGTGCGCCTAATGTGGTTGGGCTGTATGCCTGCATTATATATCGCTCGCTCTGTAAGCATGCCACCTAAAATATAATTTATCGCACAACTTAATTTTGCATCAGCAATGTTCGGCAGGCGACGCTCTTTTGAAAGTTTCTTCATCAAAGCCCTAATGCGGGTTGTATCTTCTCCGGGGAACTGTGCCGCTATTTGTGCATCAGTTAGAAGTACGGCGTGATTATTATTTTGAGATAATTGTCTTTCGAGGTCTATAAGTTTTCTTCTATAAGTTGTGGTCTTTGTGTCTGAGCCGCGTCCGGCCGATTTTAATCCCATCTGTTCTACTATGCGGTACATTGTTGTTTTTTTAACATTAAAATATATTGCCAGCTCGCCAACAGTGGGTGGTATACCATATTCTTTAGTTAAAGAAGCATATTTCTCGCGTATTTCACGTTTTATATCAGTAAGATGTTCTTTTGTGGCAACAGCCTGACTTACTGCAAACACCGGAGTTTTGCCATATTTTTTTGTTAATTTTTCAGCTATAACTGGTGCATACTTAGCTATGCGTCCAGAATTCTCGCACAGCAGGTCTGCAAGCTGGGCCCGCGTTAAAGAAAATACATCATCGCAATCTTCAGCTATCAGCAACTCGATATTTTGCAGTAAGCGCTCAAGTATGACCTCCTTTCTTCCAGAAATTAAGCCAAGACTGGCCAGCGTGCGCACATCGCGGTCGAATGTCTTTATGTTTTTATAATTCGGGTGAATATTTTGTTTCTCCACGCGCGAAATTTCATACAGTGTTCTTCCCGAACTATCGAGCGCGAGTGAATAAGCTAAAAGTGAGTCTAGTCTTTTTTCATATTTCTCAACTATCTCGCTGTGAGTCATGCCAATTCTACGAGGGAAAAGGCTTAAATACTTGATTACATAAGCAGTAAAATAAACTTCAAGGAGGTGTGTAATGGCAAGAAAGGCTTTTGGGGGAATGACGGTGTCATTTGCAAAGTGCGACTGCGCTGGCAGCGACATTTTTGGCTCCGGCGCGATTGCGCCCAGCGAGATGACAAAGAGGCTCTGGAAACACGTCAAGAACGCGCACGGCGGACACATGATGCGAAAATAGAACTTTTAATGTCCAAACTATTTGTTTAATTTTTTTAAAATTTGTTTTACTTATTCTGCTGGCATCTTGCACCGCAGCTTCCGTCACAGATGCAGCCAAAGCGCCACAAACATTTGCGCTGGCCTGCCTGCTGTTTGTAATCCAAAAGAGATGTGGAATTTTGTTTATAATCCGCCATTTTAATCAGCCAAACGAATGTCCGCAGCCGCAGCCCTTGGTTGCATTAGGGTTGTCAACAACTAAGCCAGAGCCTTGGATTGTTTCAGCGTAATTTATTTTACTGCCTTTTAGCATCGGCAGGTGGAACTTGCTTACTAAGATATTCAGGCCCTTGAAATCAAAGACTAAGTCGTCCTTGCCGGCTGCGCTCTCGACCGCGAAATCGTAGGAGAAGCCTGCACATCCGCCCGGCAGGACAGCAACACGCAGATATTTTCCGTTCTCTTTCTGCATAAAAAATTTTACTTTTTCAATCGCAAAGTTTGTCAGCTCGATACCAGATGATTCTGACTTCCGCGGCGTCACTTCGGTTACAGTACCAGTTCCTTCACATGCTACCATATCATTATTTACGCGGTTGGGATTTTAAAGCTTTCTGAGGCTGATATAATGCGTATTTTGGACCCAGCGATTCGATGGCATTTGCAAGCATGGCGTGTATTAAGCTAATAGGTTTTTTATTAGGTCCGATTATTAAGCTACGCATAACTTCCTCGAGACCGGGCGACTGTTTGATGCGTTCAAATACAATAGTTTCAATGGTGTACGTTTTGTGGTTGTCAACAGTTCTGGCTGTACAAAAAATATTGCTTGCAGTTAAAATTTGTGCAAGCCTTGGCGTATCTATATATGTGGAAAGTGCGCCTACGCCACTCAATTCATAAATATATGTACCTGCTGGCAAAGGCGTATTGTGACGATAAACTGCAACGCAGGCACACGCTGATTCTACTTTTAGTGCTATGTACATAGTTATAGTAAGCGGTCAGACAAACATTTTAAATCCCTTTCGCACCACATATTATATGGCCTTGTTTACGGTCTGGGAGATTGCACAGATCGCAATTACAATTGTAGTAGTCGGCTTTATTTTTTCATCATATATTAGGAAACCGCGGACAGAACTTGAAGATTACTTAGCAACAAATATCTGGGAAGATATAAAATACGCGGCAATCGTTGCCGCGCCCGCAGTCATACTGCACGAGCTGATGCATAAATTTGTTGCGCTTGGCTATGGCTTCTCGGCGCACTATGTTGCCTCGTGGTGGGGTCTTGCGATTGGCGCATTCCTTAAAATAATAGGTTCTGGGTTTGTGTTCTTCCTGCCAGGTTATGTTTCGATAAGCGGATTTGGGACGCCGTTACAATTCGGCCTGACCGCGCTGGCAGGCCCGCTTACAAACCTCATTCTGTTTTTAGTCTCGTGGTTTGTTGTCGAGAGAAATCTTATGCCAAAATATTCGCATTTATGGGCAACAAGCAAGCAGATAAACCTCTGGCTGTTCGTGTTCAACATGCTGCCAATACCTGGGCTGGACGGGTTAACTTTTTATTTGGGTTTGCTAAGCATTTAGAATGGATACGGATACTGCTGTATTGGTATTTGTTCGCATTTGTTATTATTGCACTGCTGGCCCTGCGGGCATTGTATTATGTTAAACGTGCACGCACTACCTGAACAAAAATATTCCGCCACGCTGCTCGTGCTAAAACAAGTGTCATAATAATTATTTCCGCCCGAGCTGCACGAGCCTTCAGTTGACGTGTCAATGCCATTATCAGTGTCTGTGCAAAATTGTACTAGCCCTCCGCCACCCGCTGGAGGCGGTGGTATTGGCCTACATGCCCCGCTGTCGCAGAACTGGCCCTGCGGGCACGATGATTGTGTTTCCAGACAGGCACCAGCATCGCTGCACGAGTACTCAAATAATATGCTATTGCTGGTCTGGCTTTGTGCGCACGTATCAGTAAATGTGCCTGCCAGAGCTGTACACGTGCCTTGTGTTCCTAAAATGTATCCGCCATCAGTATCTGTACATTTCGAAATGCATCTGCCGCCCTCGCATCTTTCATTTGCTGCGCAAAATATTGGCTCGCTGCTGCATTGATTATTAATACACAAATATTCTTCGACTATATTATTTGTGCCGCACTTATCCGCATAGGAAAAATAATCTTCTGTGCATGTGCCCTGCCTGTGCGTATCTTTTCCTAGATCTGAGTCTATGCAAAATGTACTCTCTTTTTTAACACAGGTGTTGTAAAACGGTGATTGCAGATTTGTTTCTTTCTGGTAGCCTGCCTGGCATGTAAAATCACACTCGCCATTTGTGCACATTATTTTACCGCCATTTTCTGGCAGGTAATTACATTTAGAGTTGCATGCCCCGCAGTTATTTGCATCGTTTTGGATGTTTGTGCAAAAGCCGCCACAAATTGTCTGGCCTGCCTGACACTTGTCAGCCTGACAGGCCCAGCAAAATTTCGGCGTTCCGCCTTCAAAACCACAGCCATTAGACTGCTGCGCGCAGCCTTTTACCGCAGCGTCCTGCGCAGTCAAGCAATTCGGCGCCTGGACTGGGCAAACTTCTTTTGGCAGAACGCAGGCGCCATTAACGCAGGCAGTGCCCTGCGGACAGAATAAAAGATTTTGCTGGCAAGCGTTGCTAACACACTGGAATTCTATCAGTGCATTTCCCTGACAGGCATCTGTTCTTGCGCCGGAAGCATCTATACAATTTCCCTGCATGTTCTTGTTTAATCCGTTATCAGAATCTGTGCATTGTGCCTGCTGTGGTGGAGGTAGTGGCTGGCCGCCGCCCTGCTGGCCCTGGCCTTGTGATTGTCCAGTTCCCTGGTCTTGCTGGCTACTGCCACCGCCAGACTGCGTTTGCGTTGGTGTGGCATAACCACTCTCGGACGTCTGTTGTTGCTGCGGCTTTGCCCCAATCTGCTGCGATGGCCCGTAAATTATATCTTTTTTAAAAAACTGCGTGCCTTCATTTTTCTGTGAAATATAAACCGCAGTGCCTGCCGTAGCAGTAATCAATGCCAAAATCAAAAAGGTTGCGTATCTCTTTTTAGTCACCTCTGAAATGGCCATATAAATTAATATGCTTTGGGCTTTTTAAATTTAGCTAAGAGTAATCAATCAGTATCTTCTGCTTGTCCTGCAGCACAAGGTTCTCAGGGTCTTCCACAGGCTTACCGTCCACACTCACTTTCAGCGAATTAGTTTGATTATTGTTGCAGCCGCTTGTGCCTTGGTAGTTTAGTATTCCATTATTGCTGAATTTTATGTTTAGTCCCTTGAAGGCGTTTGCCAGCGTGATTGCCTTCCTTGTTGGCGGTGGGCTCTCGATGTGGAACCATGGCTCGCCCTCATGCACGTGCATCACGTGCGGGCCGGCCATGCCATTGACAAACTTCACGCCAACCATGTTGAGTATCTGCAGGAATGTTTTATCCTCGCCGCACAGCTTGAAGCTTGGGTAGGCATGCCAGTGCAGGTTCGGGTTGGTGCCAAATGGGAATGACTCTGTCCAGTAATTTGCTGGCTGGCCTTCCGGAACAGATGGCGCTGTTGTGGCCTGCTGCGGCGTGCTCGGCTTAAGAATAACAAACGCCGCGATCGCAATTATAATAACAACGAGAACTGGAACGTACCAGGGTATTTTGATTGCTGCCCTCGACTGCGAGCCTTGTGTGGCAGGCTGGCCACCAGAATGCGCGGCCTCGCTGTGCTGCTTCATTGATTCGTATGTGTCGAATTCCTTCTCGCAGGAGTCGCATTTGTGGGACATAGTAAGGTGGCTAGAGTAAGGTTATTAAAGTTTTCTGCGGAGTAATAAATATGAACCGCCTGCTCCGCTATGCCAGCTATACCATCGCATTTCTGTTTGGCCTGAGCCTGGGGTATTTTGTGTTTGGGACGCTAAAATAGCAGTCACTTCAGGAGTTCTATTATTTTCCTCGGCTCAGCTCTACCGCGCAGCTTGCCAATTATCACGCCGGCCAGCTTGTCTGCTGGCACATCCTTAAACTGCCCGCGTAGCTTCTGGACTTCGACTTTCAGCTGGGCGTCGGACAGCTTCTCGAATGATTTTGCTGCCTCGCTGGCTGGAATGCCCTCCGCAATCTTTACAAAAATGTCAAGTAAGGATTCCTTTGTAATTTTATTCTTATTTAGCAATTCAAACGCCACTTCAAATTGTTTATCCGTAAATATTATTTCTTTTCCGAGTTTTCTTTTCACTTCATTTTCGATTGATAAAAGCGTTGATGCAATTATATTTTTATTAGTATTTGAAAATTTTTTAGCAAACGTTTCAAACAAACCTAATTTCTCGTCACGCACAATCTGTTTTGCTAAATCCTGCGACAGGCCGAGCTTCAAAAATCTTTTTTCCTTGTTCTCAAATGATTCCGGCAGTTTTAATCCAGCAATATACTTTCCATCAAGAACAATCAGCGGGTGGTCGGTTTCAGGGTACATTCTCGCAGCCCCAGGCATCGGGCGCAGGAATTTTGTTGTTAAATCTTCTTTCACATTTCGCACATGTGGCAGAAGCTTTTCACCTGTTTTTATTACTGCTTGCTGCCTTTCTATTTCTTTCACGACAATTTCTGGCATGTGCCTTAGCTCCTGCACGCCCTTGATTTCAATGCGTGGATGGCTGGAGATTGAAACATTCAAGTCCTGCCTGATTGTGCCAATGCCGCGCATAACTTTTCCTGTTGAGCGCAAAAGCATCCCGAGTTTCTCTGCGCACTCGCGGGCCTGCTCTGGCGTGTGGATGTCTGGCTCTGTCGCAATTTCAATCAGAGGAATTCCCAATCTATCTAATCTGTAAGTAACTGAGTCCGGAGTTTCTGCAATCCTGCGGGCCGCGTCTTCCTCGAGGCAGACTGTTGCTATTCTTACCTTTCCGAGACTTGTTTCAATAAAACCGCTAAACGCAATCAGCGCGGTCCTCTGAAACGCTGAGGTGTTAGAGCCATCTACTACAGTTTTGCGCATGACTTGCACAGTATCAGGAAATTTGCAGTGCAGCATCTTCGCGACTGTAAATGCAATATCAAGAGCTTCGGAATTTATCTGGTGCGGCGGTTCCTCGTCAAGCTCAACTAAACAGGTTGTGTTATTGTAGCCTTCGTAAATGTAATGTTTTTGTTTTGTTTTTTCAAATGCGGCTGCGATGTCAATCTGGCCAGTCTCACCAGCCATCGGCCTTAGCTCGCGAGTGACTGTGAAGTCCGGCCTGTCATTTCTCAGGGCAGAAGGGTCGTCACAGAATAATTTGTGCGTGGCTAATTGTTGGTGTATTTCCAAACCACACTTTAATCCGAGAGTTTTGTAATCTATCACCATTTTAGATTAATTTTGACAAAATATCTCTTAGCCGCTTAATTTCGCCATTTGTCAAATTATTAATTACTGATTTTATCTGTATTAAGAAACTTTCCGCATTTATAAAAAGTTCCTTTGTAGAATTTTCTGTAAGTGCCACCAATTGTTTGGATTGAACATAGTATTGCTTATCTATTCTTTCTTCTTTTGCTTCCGATATTACTTTGAAAAGTTCATTCTTATTGAACAGGAATTTCAATAGCAAGATTGCGCCGGAATGGTTTTCGCATTTTATGCCGGTTTTGAAAAGCACTGCTGTTAATGAATTATACATCGCGTAATAAGACATTGTTATAGAATTGTCATATAATTTGTTTTGCAGCAAAATTTTTGCGGACTTCAAGCAATTTTCAGCTTTTTCCAAATACGATAAACATATGTCATTCGATGGTTCTACTAATTCTAATTTGCCTTCGCGCCATAACCTAGCCAAAAAATCCAAGTTTGTCATAAAACTCCTCAACTCCTCTTAATAGTATGTGGTTTTTAATTATTTCCCTTATTAAAGGCGAGCTAGTATCAAACGGCCCGAATTTAACGTTTATTTTAGTGTAAAGTGCTTCCAGATTTTGTTTCGCCTTTTTGTTTTTTGCTAAAACATAAATATCGATGTCGCTGTCCGGCTTGGCCGCTAATCTGGCATAGCTGCCGAACAAAACCATTAATTTTTCATTGCTGTTCTTTAATAATTCGTTTATTATTACTTCCATATCTTTGTATTTTTTTAATAATTTTATCAGCTTATACCGCTCCGCGTTAAAAACATAATTTTTGGCCGGCAGCGTTTTTTTAATTGAGAAGACTTTGTTTTTGCCTTCAGTCTTGTAGTCAAGAACATTCTCTCTAACTAGAAACTCCAGCTTTCTCCGCACTGTTGAGTGCGGCAGGCCTAGCTGCTTGGCGATGCTGCGCAGGTGAGCATCCTTGCTGAGCAAAAGAAGCACAGCCTCGCTTTCCACATTGTACCAATTTTGAACCATGTGTACCAAAACTAAACCATTGTTTAAAAGGCTTGCGGTAGTTAATTTTTTAAAATTTTAACTAATAAAAAATGCCTGCTTACTTTTTCTTTCCAGCGAACCCTTTCTTTTTTAAGTAAGGAATTGAATATCTAAATACTAAAACTGTAAATGTTATCAATGATAGTACAGCAATTATTAAATAATACAATGCTCTCGGAGGACCTTTTCTTTGTTTTGAAACAAATTGTAAATTTGCAAATGGTTTTTCTTTTTGCTGTGTTTGCCAACCAATTGCGTTGTCGCCGATGCTTGCCTCGTCGCCGCTCGGATAGTCAATAGCCATTGCTTGTATGTACGCACCATCTCTAACATTCGGATTTTTCCATGAATAGCCATGATTAGGATCTGGTTTTGAAGAATGTGCAACAATATCTGGCCGCGAATTGTCTGCTATAAGAGTTTTTACTAATTTGTAATCTGCATAAATCCGCACTTCAATCGGATTCGTGCCGGCATCTGTGTCATAAGCCCAGCCAGAAATTTCTGATGTTGTTGCAACATCTAAATAACCAACTGGGCGCGCATTTGCAGCAGATATAGAAAAATCGCCTAATGAGCGGAGAACGTCCTCACAACTTGGCATACCGATCTGGCCGCAAGTTGCCAAATCAGCCTGAGTGTAAGCAAATACTGCGGGCAACGCTAGTAACAAAAAAATAACCGCAATTGGCCGCATCATAAAGCAACAATCACAAAGTATATAAGGCTTACTGTTGGAGTATGAAACTTTAGTACAAAAACGCCTCTTCCGGAATCGCGAGATAAACAATGTTTGGCGCCGATTATTTTTTTGAATTTAGCCTTGACAATCCAGCACCAACATTAACCCCGCCAAGCACGGTGCCAAGGAGCAAGACGTCTTCGAGACCGCCAACGCCCGCGAATTTATTCATCGTTAATGTAAGCACCAAAGAAGCTGCGTTTATGGCTGCCAGCCCTTTTAAGCTGCCATTTCTCCAAACATAATATCCTATCGGCACGCCGGACAAAAACCCGAGCGCATAATATGATAGTGCGCCAATAGCCGGACTAATGTATTTAGTTGGCATGGTGCAATCATATAGATAAAAGTTAATAAATTTATGTTTTCTCAGCGAGATTAGTACAGAAATGCTTCTTCAGGAATCCTTGGATTTAATTCACCAACTAAATTCGCGAGCATCAACTGCTTTGCCACTACTAGCTTCTTGCTGTGGGCCAGCACCCAGCCCAACTTCACGAGCGCGGTCTCGGGCAGCATATCTCCGAGGTAAAGGACACCGGCATCGTGCAGCTGCCTGGCCGGCGCGTACACGAACTGGTTCAGCCCGCCATACAAAGTCTGTGGCGCGAAACAGACCAGTATCCCAGAATCGATCGCCTTTTTTATTTTCGGAAGCCAGCCCAATTTTTTGTCTTTTGTATCGACTGGAACGTGCCCGAGGCCGGATGCTTCTATCACCAAGCCCCTATATTTTTTGGAAAGGTAATAATCAATTATTTCTGGGCTCTGGCCCGGGAAAAACTTCACTAACGCAACCCGGGGCTCAAACTTAACATCGGCAGTTACTCGTTCTTCGTTGCTCGTTCTTCGTTTGTAGTTTGCGTTTACAAGTTCAAACTTATCCTTCCAGATTTTCGCGAACGGCAGTTCATTGACCGGCCTGAACGCATCCCGCCGAGAGGTATGAAGCTTCCGCACCTTTGTTCCGCGCATCGCCAAGCAATATGTATCTGCATCTTCGCCGTGCATAATCAAAGAAACTTCTGCTATTTCTGACTTGCAGTAATTCGCGGCGCAGATTAAATTCAGCGCGCCGTCAAAACTTCCGCGGTCCGAACTGCGTTGCCCGCCGACCAGCGCGACTGGCTTGCCCAGATTTTTCAGCATGAAACTCAGCGCGGCCGCGGTGTAGTGCAGCGTGTCAGTCCCGTGCGTTACAATCACGCCCTCCGCGCCAGCGTTCAACTCCTTTGCAACTTCAACCGCAATCTTTTGCCACTCAACGTGTGACATATTTTCTGACCAGACCGCAAACGGCCTAGATATTTTTTTCAGATTGACGATGCCTGCAAGCTCGGGCACATTCGCAATGAATTCTTCCGGCTTCATCAGTGTCTGGACCGCGCCGGTTTTGTAATCCACTCTTGAACCTATCGTGCCGCCGGTCGCGATTAAAGAAATGTTTGGGAGTGATTTGTTCTCTTTTTGCTGGACAGTTGGAAATTTCTCCAGTTTTGTTCTAGCGCCGAGGACTTTTATTTTTACGGATTTGTCTAACTTGATTCCAATGTTATAGCCGGAAACTAATTTCAACATGAGAAGATTCTTCTGATTCTCTGGAGATGGAAGGACGATGCCTTCGTGCACTCCATCTTTTGATTGAACTTGGACGCGGTCTCCGACTTTCATTTTCTCTCCAAGATTTCTTTGATATCCCTAAGGAGCAGGACTTGTTCTGCGTGGCTTGCATCCATCGAGCCCAGATGCGAATCCGCCCTCACGGAGCTTTTATAACTCTTCCAGCTCAGCCACGCTCCGAAGGTCGTCAGCGCAAATGCGACTGCTTCAAGGGGCGGGCTCGAACCGAACGTCCGCCAGGTGAGTATCACAATCAACAGTCCGATTATGACCCAGAACAAAATCTTGTCTATTTCTATCTCTTTCATTTTAATGCCGCCAGAATAGTAAGTATTATCAGCACAATTATCAGTATCACGAACGGCCAGTCTCCCTTTTCAATTTTTATTTTTACCATGTTACCTAGATAATAAACATGTGTGCCGAAGTTTATAAATATTGGGTTACGTTTGTTGTTACTGCTGCCCAAGATATCTGGCAAGCTCGCCGCCCAGTTGGGTAAGAACATAATTGTACTTCTTTCGGCCGTCTTCGACCAACACTTCTTCCCGCACAATGCCTTCACCAAGCTGTCTCAAGTAAAAACCCGTTATATTATATCTGCCAAACCGCATCTCTTTTGAAATGAATGTCGGGTTGATGCGCCTGTATTGCATTACTTTGTGAATCTCTGCAAGCTTGAGCACGAGCCTTGTTAAAACAGAACGCCTTGACTCGAAAACCGCCCAGCCGGCAGCACGGAGGGCGTAGCCAAAGCCTGCCTGCTCTACGCAATTTTTAGAATTCCTGTCCGTGCCCAAGGTGCGTAATAATTCGTTAAGCTCTGACTCATGTATGCCGGCCTCTTCAGCCTTATCAACAAGCGCATACATGGGCATGGTTACATCACCAACTTTATTCGCATGAGTGCGCATAATTCCCAAAACAATCCTTTCGCGCGGATTTGGCCGCTCGTTCAGCTGCTCCGGCCAGCCATCCACGATTGCCTGCAAATCTCTGACAATTTGTGCCATGCGACATATTGGCGCGAAAGCTTTTTAAAATCTATCTTAAGACGTGACAAAATGCCAGCCAAAAAAGGAATAACTCAAAATCGCTGCTCGCACCTTATCCACGGACTAATGTCGAAAAATATTTTAATTTTTCGAGCACCTCGAAAATGCTTACGCATTTTCGTTGAG